>SPVA01000063.1 GCA_013530545.1 Acinetobacter lwoffii | reverse complement strand
CCTTCCGGATAGATGGCCAGATCTTTGAGTGTCTGCTGGGATTCTTCAGATAATGCGCCCATCAATTGCAGCTGTAGCGGCGGCGAAAACTGCTTATAAATATCGACAAAATCATCAGAAGGCATTGCGTCCAGAATGGGAACAAGTTCTGAAATAGATAAGTGCTGTGCCACGTTTAACTGCTGCCCTAGGGGCATAAAAGCATAGACCAAGCTCGGTTCATTCAGTTGCCTTAAAATTCGGGCCTGTTGCCGAGCATCTAAACGGCTTAAAATGCGCGCCTGATCGGCGACATTCAGCTGACTGAGTAAACTTACAGTGCTGGCGTGATTTTCAGAATGTAATTGTTGTTGGATATGCTGGATTTTTTCTGAAATTGTCGGCATAAGCAGCTCATTATAAAAGTCTGGCATTCAAGAGATGTTTGTCCTGATCCCTGTATCCTAATTTTTCATGTGAATAATTTTAATGATCATGCTGCAATATGACGATATTTTTTGTATTAATCAAATCCTCGATATTTAGCCAGAAAAAAGCCTGACTGAGTCAGGCTTTTTATAAAAAAACCATAAATTTATTCAATAATTGGTTTTTTCTTTATCAAGCGACGAATCAAAACATACATAAATGGAATAAAAATCAGCACCAGCACAGTTCCAAAAATAACACCACCAAATACACTCACCCCAATTTCCTGACGACTCACCGCACCTGCCCCTGTAGCAAAGACCAACGGTAAAATCCCTGCGCCAAAGGCCAAAGAAGTCATCAAAATTGGACGTAGGCGTAAAGAGGCACCTTCTAGTGCCGCTTCTACTACCGATTTGCCTTGTTGCTGCGCTAATGAAGCAAATTCTACAATCAAAATAGCATTCTTACAGGACAGACCGATGGTGGTCAGCAAGGCAATCTGGAAATAGATATCATTCGGGAAACCAGCCAGATAACTAAAAATAATATTGCCGCCAATCCCCAGTGGAATTGCCGACATCACGGCGGTTGGAATGCTCCAGCTTTCATATAAAGCCGCCAGACACAGAAAAATAAAACCAATTGAAATCAGATACAGCCAGATCGCCTGATTATTGGACTGTTTTTCCTCAAAGGAAAGACCGCTCCAGACCACATCGACTCCCTCCTGTTCAGCAATCAAAGCTTCCACATCCTGCATGGCCTGACCGGAACTGCTGTCTTTAGCCCGATCCGCTTCCATTTGCAATGCGGTATACCCCATAAAGCGGTTGACCACTTCAGGGCCACCACTCCAGCCCACTTGCGAGAAGTTGCTGAAAGGCACCATCTGATTCTGGTCATTTCGCACATGCCACTGCGCCAGATCTTCCGGCTTGGAACGGAATTCTGCATCACCCTGCATGATCACCCGTTTAATCCGGCCGCGATCAATAAAGTCATTAATATAACTGCCGCCCCAGGCACTGGATAAGGTACTGTTAATCGCCGATTGGGTCAGGCCATTGGCCATGGCCTGTTTCTGGTCAATATTGACACGTAGTTCTGCTTTGTCAGGATTAGAACGTTTGCCCAGATTTTCAAAGCTCGTATAGTTGCCCGCCCGAGCTTCCAGCGCTTTAAATTGCTGTTCCAGATATTGCCGGCCATTGCCATTGATATCTCGAATCCAGAAATCCAGACCATCGGTTTGTCCCAGACCATTGACTGAAGCTGGCATGGACACGTTAATTTGTGCATTGCGATTACTTTGAAAATGCTTCAAGGCCCGTTCACGAATCGCTTGTGCAGTATTGTCCTGACCGGAACGCTCATCCCAATGTTTCAACGCTACAAAACCGGTCGCGAGGTTCTGACCAGTTCCAGAGAAATTTCGCCCATAACGGATCATCACCAGATTGACATTAGCTTGTTCCTGATCCAGAAAATACTTATGGACTTCTTCACCGATCTGAATGGTATTTTTCATCGGAGCGCCTTCCTGCAATTTGATTTGCAAGCTTAAGATCCCCTGATCCTCACTCGGCAAGAAACTGGTCGGCAAAGCACGATAGAACAGCGCAAACACACCGATCAATCCAGCAAACAATAGTAGACAAATCGCCTGACGCTGAATCGTGAGTTTAGACAAATTCAGATAACGATGTTTTAAATGATCCAGTTTCTGGTTAAACCAGGACGCCCATTTTGCCGGCTTAGGATTCGGTTTTAGAATAAGCGCACACAATGCTGGCGTTAGAATCAATGCCACCATTAAGGATAAGGACATTGCCGCGACCAAGGTGATGGAGAACTGCCGGTAAATTACGCCAGTCGATCCGCCAAAAAAAGCCATGGGAATAAAGACTGCGGTTAAGACCAGTGTAATCCCGATCAGTGCTCCACTAATTTCCTGCATGGATTCCAGGGCAGCATCCTTGGCGGACAGTTGCTTTTCATGCATCAGCCGTTCGACGTTTTCTACCACAACAATGGCATCATCCACTAACAGGCCGATCGCCAGAACCAGCGCAAATAAGGTTAAGGTGTTGATACTCATACCCAGTGCATACAGCACCGCCATCGTACCCAAAATCACCACTGGAACAGTCACGGTAGGAATCAAAGTTGCACGCCAGTTCTGCAAGAAAATGAACATCACAATGATGACCAAAATCACGGCTTCGATCAGGGTTTTGACTACCTCTTTAATTGATTCTTGAACAAAAGGCGTATTGTCACGTGGATAAGCAATTTTATAGCCTTCAGGCAATTGCTGGGAAATACGGGCAATTTCGGCTTTAATCAGATTAGAGGTGGCAATGGCATTGGCACCTGACGCCAGTGAAATACCCAGACCTGCCGATGGATAACCATTATTGGTACTATAAGACTGATAATTTTCAGCACCCAGTTCTACCCGGGCAATATCTTTCAAATAAATAAAGCTGCCGGCACGATCCGATTTGACAATAATATTCTGGAATTCTTCTACAGTTTTTAGCCGTGAACCCGAAGTAACTTTGGCATTCAGGTATTGCTCGTCTATGGCGGGAAGATCACCAATCGCACCAGCAGCGACCTGAGTATTTTGGGCTTCAATCGCAGCACGCACATCGCTTGGCATCAGGTTGTATTGTTTTAATTTTGCCGGATTCAGCCAGATCCGCATCGCATATTGTGAACCAAAAACATCCACCTCACCAATGCCTTCAATCCGGGAAATGTCCTGTTCCAGATGGGTTATCAGATAGTCGGAAAGTTCAATATTGTTGCTGCGCCCCGACTCATCATACAGGCTAATTACCATATGGGTATCACCGAGCGATTTAAAGACATTGACACCTTGGCGTTGTACATCTTCCGGTAATCGGTTTAGTACCCCATTAATCGCATTTTGTACCTGCACCTGTGCAGTATCCGGATCGGTACCATTCTCAAAGCTAATGCTGACCCGGCTGCGTCCTGAAGAATCACTACTCGAACTGAAATACAGCAGATGATCAATGCCTTTGATTTGCTGTTCCAGCACTTGAGTCACGCTTTCTTCCACAGTTTCCGCAGAAGCACCGCTATAAGTTGCTGCCACCGTTATCCTTGGCGGGGCAATGTCCGGATAACGTTCCACTGGCAGGTTCATCACTGCGAACAGGCCGATTGCCATGACAACAATCGCCAGTACCCCAGCAAAGATCGGGCGGTGGATAAAAAATTTAGACAGCATAAGTCCGGGTCACTTTTAATTAAATAGGGGTAAATTGATGCAGAACATAAGCATGCTATATCCAAATATTCAGTGACATAGCACTAGAATGCAAGAATTAAACACATAAAAGCTGCGATAAAAACCAATCATGGAAAAATTATGGATAATCCCTCTTGAGCACGTTCTTGAGATTGCTCTTCCCTATTTATTAATAGCATTTTTCTAAACAAAAAACCCTGCAGATGCAGGGTTTTTTAGTGAATCAATTGAGCGGATTAAGCGCTGAACTGGTTCATTGTGTTTTTAGAATCATCACCAGCTTTCAATGCATTGTCACCAGCGAAGATTTCTTTGTGGTCATCACCGATGTCAGAACCAGCCATTGCTTGGTGTTTAACACATGCGATACCGCCGCGGATTTCTTTACGTTGTACGCCAGCAACATAAGCCAACATACCTTCAGTACCGAAGTAACCTTGAGCAAGCTCATGCGTAGAAAGCGCAGCTGTGTGGTAAGTCGGAAGTGTGATCAAGTGATGGAACACACCCGCTTCACGAGCAGCATCAGCCTGGAAGGTACGAACTTTTTCGTCAGCTTCAGCAGCCAGTTCAGTTGCATCGTACTCAGCGCTCATTAACTTAGCACGGTCGTAAGCAGAAACGTCTTTACCTTCAGCAACCCAACGGTCATACGCTTGTTGACGGAAGTTTAAAGTCCAGTTGAACGAAGGCGAGTTGTTATAAACAAGTTTCGCATTTGGAACTGTTTCACGTACACGGTTAACCATGTGAGCGATTTCAGCAACGTTTGGCGTTGCAGTTTCGATCCAAAGAAGGTCAGCACCGTTTTGTAAGCTAGTTACACAGTCAAGTACAACGCGGTCGATTTGCGTGCCTTCACGGAACTGGTATAGACCAGAAGCAAGACGTTTAGGACGGTGAAGTTTACCATCACGCTTAATCAGGATTTCGTCTTCTTGCGCTTCTGAAATGTCGATTTCAGTTGTGTCTAAGTAGCTGATGTATTGAGAAGCGATGTCGCCTGGCTCTTTAACCACTGGGATTTTTTGAGTCAAGTCAGCGCCTTCAGAGTCAGTACGTGCAACGATGATACCGTCATCAAGACCCATTTCTAAGAATGCATAGCGAAGAGCGTGGATTTTCGCGATGAAGTCTTCGTGTGGAACTGTTACTTTACCAGCTTGGTGACCACATTGTTTCGCGTCAGAAACCTGGTTTTCGATTTGTAGTGCACAAGCACCCGCTTCGATCATTTTCTTAGCAAGTAAGTAAGTCGCTTCTTCGTTACCGAAACCAGCGTCGATGTCCGCAATAATTGGCACAACGTGAGTTTGGAAGTTGTCGATTTGTGAAGTGATTTCGGCTGCTTTAGCAGTGTCGCCCGCTTCTTGTGCTTTTTTAAGTGCACGGAACAAGTCGTTTAATTCTTTCGCGTCAGCTTGACGTAAGAACGTGTAGATTTCTTCGATCAATGCAGGAACAGACGTTTTTTCGTGCATAGATTGGTCAGGAAGTGGACCGAATTCTGAACGAAGCGCTGCAACCATCCAACCAGAAAGGTAGATGTAGCGACGTTCAGTTGTACCGAAGTATTTTTTGTTCGCAATCATTTTTTGTTGCGCGATGAAACCGTGCCAGCAACCTAGTGATTGAGTGTATTTGCTAGAGTCTGCATCATAAGCAGCCATATCACGACGCATAATTGCCGCTGTATATTTCGCAATGTCTAAACCAGTTTTGAAACGGTTTTGAAGTTGCATACGCGCAGCATCTTCAGGACTGATGTCTGCCCAAGTGTTACCGAATTTCGCTTTTAATTCGCGGATTGCATCAATCGCTGTTTGGTATGTAGTCATGATATATTCCTGTAATAATATTAGGATTTTTCTGCAACGAAACGCTCAAATCACACCCTCAATGACTTGTTCAGATTTTCGACGATCCGTTGGGATAGCTAAAGATTAGTGGGCTTATGAAAATTAATCCAATAGTCTGCAAGAATCTTCAGTATTTATTTAAAAAATGAGTAGATCAAAGTCTTAGTACAATCTTGATAAATTATATTAAATTATTGTTTTATATAAATTTATTTAAAAATAAAAATGGATAAAATTTCCGCATGTTGCCTAAAAATAATTCATTAGACTTAAGTCTGGCTATGGGTTTTATGTCCTTTTATTTTTAAAAAATGCTGATCTTTGATGATTTATTCAACTTAAGAAATTCTTGGGTTAGTTTACTTTTCACTCAAATCTTGAATGCAAGACCAGCCTTTCTTATGTTCTTTTAAAGCGAAAAGATGGCTTTCATTTCCCTCTACAAAAAGACTAAATGATATTCCATTTAAAGTGCATCTTTTCTCTTATGTACACTTTGAATAATGGGGCTTAAGCCTGTGTTAATTCTGTAAACTTTATTAGTGAGCACATGGCTTTTTTTCATCGGCGCTTTACACAAGGCCCGGCAATTATGGCATAATCATCATAATTTCTTGTATTTATTCTCGGTATTTCTTTTATGAATCTGGAGCGAGTCGATCTCAATCTATTAATTTATCTTGATGTACTTCTTCGCGAAAAAAATGTCACCCGTGCAGCAGAACAATTGGGCGTTACCCAGCCTGCCATGAGTAACATCTTACGCCGATTACGCAATTTATTTAATGATCCCCTCCTGATTCGTTCTTCTGAAGGCATGACCCCGACCGAACGTGCTTTAGAGTTACAGCCACGTATTCGAGATGCGCTCGCTGATCTGTCCATGATTCTGGAACCACGTACCGAGTTCCGTCCTTATACCTCAAATCGTGTGTTCCGGATCATGACCTCGGATTATGCCGAAGCCACTTTAGTTCCACGCTTAGTCAAAGCCTTACGTTCAGAAGCACCGAATGTGGTGTTAGATTTCCTGACCCCAAGTGATGTGTCTTACCGTGATATGGAACAGGGCAAGGTCGATCTGGCGATTAACCGTTTTAATGAAATCCCGCAAAGTTTTCATCAGGTTTTGGTCTGGCGCGACAGCTTTTCTTGTCTTTTAAATAACAAGCATCCTGCCGCAAGCAACCTGAACTTAAAAAGCTATTTGGATGCACAGCATATCTGGGTTTCTAAAACCGGTATGGGTGTTGGCTTCGGGGTAAATCCTGAAAAACAGGCCGGTTTAGGCTGGATCGATCAGGCTTTAGAACGTATTGGCCAGAAACGTAAAATCTCCGTCTTTACCCGTCACTATCAAATGCCGGGATTATTGGCTGCCAATGTAGATCTGATCGCAACACTGCCTTCACGCATCGCACGTCTGCAAGCCAAGAATCACAATTTAATTCTCAAAGACCCTCCGTTTTATATTCCTGAATTTGAATTAAAAATGGCATGGTGTCCTTTATTGCATCATCATCCTGCACATCGCTGGTTACGTCAGCTGATTCTGTATGTCGCCCGTCAAATGATTGAAGAAGAAAATCGTGAATTCCTGAACAATAATTCTCAATTTTCACCCTATTAAACTCAAATTCTTCTAAATTCTTATTTTTTAAGATTATACTTTGAAGACTTGAGAGGTAGTTTTTACACCTCAAGTCTTTTTTTGTGTTAAAAATATCCCAAGATACTATTCATCCACAGGTGGATTTGTGAGCCTCTTACAAAATATCGTGATTATCTTAATACTCATCGCGGGGGCCGGTTTTTTATCTTTAACAGAAATCGCCCTCGCAGGTGCCCGTAAAGTCAAACTCAAAATTCTGGCTGAATCGGGTGAACATCGCGCTCAAAAAGTTTTAGATCTACAAGAAAATTCTGCTGACTTCTTCGCAGCCTCTCAAATCGGTTTAAATGCAGTCGCTATTCTCGGCGGTATTTTAGGTGAAGGCGCTTTCCGTCCTTATATTTTTAATTTTGTTTCCCGCTTTTACCAAGGTCCTTGGACTGAAAATATCAGCTTTGTGCTTTCTTTTACTGTCGTTACTTCTTTATTTATTTTATTTGCAGATTTAATGCCGAAGCGTCTGGCCATGATTGCGCCAGAAAAGATCGCAGTCTCAGTCATCGAGCCAATTCAGATTTTCATTAAAGTCTGCAAACCTTTGGCCTGGTTTATCAATGCCATTGCTAACATGCTGTTCCGTCTGTTTAAAGTGAATACCATCCGTGATGACAATATTACTTTTGATGATATTTCCGCAGTGATGGATGCGGGTGCACAGGCCGGTGTACTACAAAAACAGGAACATCATTTCATTGAAAATGTATTCGAGCTTGAAGAGCGTAACGTTCCTTCGAGTATGACTACCCGTGAAAATGTGGTGTTCTTTACCTTAAATGAACCGGAAGTAAGTATTCGGCAAAAGCTGGCGGAATATCCCTATTCCAAGTTTCTGGTGTGTAGTAATGACATCGACAGTGTGATTGGCTATGTCGATGCCAAAGATATTCTGGTGCGTATTTTGAATAACCAGTCGCTGCTGCAGCTCAATGAAAATACCATCCGTAATGTCTTGACCATTCCTGATACTTTGACTTTATCGGAAGTTCTGGATCGTTTCCGCTCCACCAAGGAAAAGTTTGCCGTCGTCATTAATGAATATGCGCTGGTAGTCGGAGTGATTACCCTTTCCGATATTATGATTACCGTGATGGGTGACTGGGTGACGCCTATTGAAGCAGATCAGCAAATTATTAAACGTGACAATAATTCCTGGTTGATTGAAGGCAGTACACCGATTGAAGATATCAAGCATGCGCTTGAAATTGATGAAATGCCTGATGATGAAAATTATGAAACCATCGCTGGCTTCATGATGTATAAATTACGCAAGATTCCACGTCCTGCAGATGCAGTGATATTTGGTGCTTATAAGTTTGAAGTGGTTGACGTCGATCATTTTAAAATTGACCAGTTACTGGTGACCCGCTTGATCGAAACCAATTCAGTTATTCAAGAAGAATCAGATTAGTCTGGTTCTTCCTTCTAAGAAATAGTAAAAATTATTCTAATAAAAAAATCATAAGGTGAGTGATGAATAATTCTGCATTATTGGCATGTCTGTTTTTTTATTCAGCCCTGTATTTGTTTTACTTCTTTTTTGCCAAACAGCAGAATCCCCTGCTTTTACTGGCAGCCATCATTCTGATGGCTTTAACGGTTTTCATTATTCCCTACCCGCATGAACGTCGCCGTCAAGGTTTCGACTCGACCTTGAGATTTGGAGAGTATTTTTATTGGCCCTTGATTACCTGGTGGCGTTTATTTATTTTGCCCATCAGTTGGCTGATTGCACTGATGTATCGTGATTAAAAAAAGCACCCGAAGATGCTTTTGTTTATATCTAGTTACAGCTTAGATTTTTGCTAATAAAGCCTCAAGAACGGCTTGATAGTGAATCTGGATATCATCTTCTAAAATTTTGTAGGCATTATCGAATTGCACCATAGGCCAGCCTTCTTTCCAGAATGGGAAAATATTATGCAGGTCATGGGTGACAATTGCATCTTCACGCACAATTGCTTGGGCAATTTGTGACAGTACCTGTGCAGTTTCAGCACCATCAATTGCCATATAATCAATACCGCGCGCTTTTAAAATACGGATCCGGTCTTTTTTATAACGGATTTTTTTGATTTGTGCTGCATTTAGACCCAAAGCCAAAGATACGGCTTCGACAAACTTGTCTTCAAATGACTGATTCAATGCTACTAAGGCTGCTTTATGCGCTTCCTGACGACCAGCTTTACCACCCTGACGAATTGCTGCTTGCGCCTCAGTATTTAGCTCATCCTTTTTCATACTTTGCAGGATGTCTAAAATTTCGATGTCGCTTAACGCCTGAGGAGATTGATCAGTCATAAACTGTCCTTAAAAAAATAAATCTTGAATCGGCTATTTTCGCATAATTCGTCGCTAAAAAACTAAAATCTTCATGATTAAAACAGCGCTACGACCTGAAACTGCATTTCTTCTGCGATTTTGCGCAAAATCGACTATAGTGCTTCATCTATATATTAAATTAATCTCTGGATGATACCCACTACGCAAGTGACTTTGTTGCTGCAGCAACTTAAGCGCCAATATCCGACTGCATTTAAAGGAAATCACCTGTTTTACAGTCAGATTAAAATCCGTGGAATCTGGGATAAAGCCAAGCTCTTAATTCCTTGGGCCTTGGCCGCCATGATTTTTGTTCCCATCAGTTTGATGTTACGAGATCTAGTACAGCAATCTTTTGTGCAAATCAGCGAATTTCAGGCGCAAAGTTATGCCATTTTGGCCATTCTGTTGTTCCTGATGTTGAGTCTCACCTTGATTCTGTACCAGATTCAGCATTCTTCTTATTCGCTGTATCAGTTATTGCGTCATACTCCGATCAAGATGGCTATTGTGATTCTGCTACAAGCCTTAAATCTGGTCTTTATGCAAAGCAGTTTGCTGATGTGGAGCTTATTCTTCTTTGGCGTGAGCTTTGGCTTTGTGCGCTTTTATCGGGAAAATTTATTCAAGGAAAATAGTAAAAATACTGAGCACTATCAGCTACAACAATTACGTAAAATCTGTTTTTGGGCTTATAAACAAACCTGCCTGATCCGACTAAAATTACGTTTTTATTCAAGCCATGATCCTCGGCATGCCGAACTAAAACAGCAATTAAATCACTATGCCGGGTTATATACGCGGCTACTGAAATATGAGCATCAATATTGTAAAACGATCAAGCATCTGGATGTCGACAGCTATCTGGATGAAAATTCATAGTTCTTTATCATTTTCCATTGGCCGTCTTGAAGATCTGCAAATATTGACTTTAAAAAAACGTTGATTTGCTGGTTTTTAGAATAGAAGCCACGGAATTGCTTGAAAAGAAAGCAATCATTTAGAAATTTGCTTGCCAAGCTTTATTTCGTCCTCTATTATTGCGCACATGCCCGAGTGGTGAAATCGGTAGACACAGGGGATTTAAAATCCCCCGCCCACAAAGCGTGCCAGTTCGAGTCTGGCCTCGGGCACCATTTTAATCTTTATTAAAATGGTGCAATAAAAAATCCAGCATTAGGCTGGTTTTTTTGTGCCTGCATTTTATTCTTTTAGTGCGAAATCCCCATGTCAGAATTAAAACACTTCGATCTCGCTACATTACAATTACGTCATCCAGACGCTTTTTTCCTTAAGCTGCGTTATAGCCGCTTCAAATTTAATGCCCTGCAAAATATCCAGTTTGTTATCGCGATTAATTTACTCTCCCTTCTGGTCTGTATAGCCTGTAGTATCAGCTCAGTATTTCTGGAATATTATTTTTTTAAAAATGCCACGATTGCGTTTAATGTCACCTTAATTGTGCTGCTGGCACTACTGTATCCCTATATCTGGCATGCACAATATCAGGCGCAATTCAGCTCCAAAGCTTATAGTCAGCGTTTGCAAAATTGTCTCTATCTGCAAATTCCAATTTTTCTATGTTTGCTGCTTAACCTTTATCTGGTTCATTCGGATGTGCTGGTCATCATTAGCATGATCATTTTAGCGCTATCCTCTTTTGGCGCTGTGATCTTGGAACCTCTATTTAAAAGTTCCTGTAGCGCAATTGATCAGATCAAATTGCAGAAACTCCGGCAACTGGCTTTTTGGGCTTATCAACAATCCAGATCAAAAACACCACAACAGGTTCAGGGCCACTCAAATCTGCAAGCTTATTACCAGAATCTCTATCAGCAATGTATGAATGAAGAGCAACTATTATTAGGCTCGATTCGCTTTAATAACTTTAAAGATTATTTCAACAGACATTAAAAAACCCTGCAGCTGCAGGGTTTTCTTAAATCACCATTCACGGTTGGTAATCAACTCTTCCATTTCAATCTCGAACAGGCCGTGCTCTTGCACCACCATCATCATGGCTTCAGCAATATAATCAGCGGCAGTATCATCCAGAGATGAATCCAGATCTTCAAACTGAGGTTTCATGACATTAATATCAGCCACAGTCAGATTGGCAAGCTGATAAATTTCTTGATCTGACAAACCTGATTTAGCGACTTTTTGGGCAAAACGTTCGATGTGCTGCTTGATTTCAGCAACCAGAATATCGGGATAATATTCATCATCGAACATGGGGAGAAGTAAATCTGCAAACATTACAGGCACTCTAAAGGATGACTATCTAATCTAAGCGTGCCTATATAGCATATTGTTGCTTAAAAGCCAAACAACATTGCCAAGATGCTAATTTTCAACCCTGAAGTTCTAAGCTGTTTGCATAGCCTGCCAGATTTTAATCGCATCGGCTGTAGCCTTAACATCATGTGCCCGTACCATACACGCACCTTGCTGAATACTCAATAAATGTGCTGTTGCCGAACCGACTGCACGCGCTTGCGGTTCAGCACCATCCAGAACTGCTCCGATAAAGCGTTTACGAGATAAAGCAGATAAAATCGGATATCCCATTTCTGTAAATTTATAAAACTCTTGCAACAGCTTTAAATTTTGCTGGGCATTTTTAGCGAAACCAAAACCCGGATCGATCATGATATTTTCTGCTTTTACTCCCTCATCCAAAGCATCCTGAACGCGTTGGGATAACTCGCGAATCACATCAGCAGTGACATCTTCATATTGATCCAGATTATTCATGGTGGTTGGTTCACCACGCATATGCATGATGATCACTGGAATATTCAGCTCTGCTGCAGTCTGCAATGCATTCGGCTTTGTTAATGCACGAACATCATTCCAGATATGCGCTCCGGCCCGAATCGCTGCGCGTATGACTTCAGGTTGCGACGTATCAATCGAAAGAATGACCTTATGTTTAGCTAGTTCTTCCACCACAGGCACGACGCGGCGAATTTCTTCTTCCACTTCTACCACTGCGGCACCTGGACGGGTCGACTCACCGCCAATATCAATTACCGTGGCACCTTCAGCCATCATTTCCAGTGCGCGGGCAACCGCATCTTTTTTTTGATTATGCCGACCACCATCACTAAAAGAGTCCGGGGTGACATTGAGAATCCCCATTACATGCGGCTGGGATAAGTCCAATTTTAAATCACCAAATGTCCATACATGTGGTAACAAAGGCATCAGCTGCATGATTCAATACTCATTCACAATAACCCCAATATTGTCTTATGGATAATTAAATAAAGCAAAGCTGAATAAGGCCAGGACCTAGATTTCGAAGTAATTTTTTTTAGAATATTGCATTATCTTGATTTGTAATAATGTTTTCACATCTGCCCATTCACTTTCTAAAATACTATAGATGTAGCTATCTCGAATAGTCTGTCCATCTTTACGCAGCATATGACACCTAATGATGCCATCTCGCTTGGCACCTATTCCTTCAATCGCTTTCTGGCTCGTGACATTAAGATGATCAGTCCGAAAGCCGACGACCTGAGCATTTAAATTTTCAAAAGCATGTCTTAACAAAAGATATTTACAGACGCGATTTACATAGGTTCTGTGATAGCGCTTGGCATACCACGTAAAACCAATTTCAAAACGTGGAATTTCCGTCTTAATATCATGATAACTGGTGGTCCCAATTGCTTGGCGGGAGTTTAAATCGATCACAGCAAAAGCCATCCTTTCACCTTGAGCTTGCTGTTCAAAAGCCTGAGTAAAATATTTTTTTAAGTTATGCAGATAAGGCACTGAGTTATATAAAATCTCGCCTAAATTTTCTGCAGCGCATGCGATGGCTAAATCAGAAAAATGTTCCCAGCTCAACGGTTCAAGACGAAGCTGGTAAACACTGGATTCCAGAACAGGCATATTCATTTTTGTTTTTCTTATTCATTTTTAATCGCTCAATATAACACTCAAAAAGATATGACAAAAATGACAAGCATAAAAAAACCACCCGAAGGTGGTTTTTTTATTGAGCTTAGTTCGCTGGCAATGGCGGAGGAGTCAACGGACCATCATCTGGGGTTACATCAATCACAGGATTATCTGCAACATAGACTTTCGGTGGCTGAGGCTCACGACCTTCCATGATGTCACGAATTTGATCACGATCAATGGTTTCCCATTCCATCAAGGCTTTCACCATCGCATGGGCAATATCTTTTTTGCTTTCCAAGATATCGCGTGCGATTTTATATTGTTCATCCAGAATGCGACGAATTTCACGATCAACTTCTAGTTGTGTGGTTTCCGAAATACTGCGACTACCAATACTGCCCATGAAAGATTGCTGCGCATCTTCTTCATAGACCATCACACCGAGTTTGTCCGACATACCGTATTTGGTCACCATCGCACGTGCCATTTTAGTTGCACGTTCGAAGTCATTTGAAGCACCAGTCGACATCTGGTTAATGAAGACTTCTTCAGCAATACGACCACCAAACAAAATCGAAAGTTCATTCAACATTTTGTCTTTATAATGGCTGGTCTGGTCAAATTCAGGCAACTGCCAGGTGACACCTAAAGCCCAGCCACGCGGCATGATCGTCACCTTATGCACAGGATCTGTGCCTGGCAAGCTTTCAGCAACAATCGCATGACCTGCTTCATGATAAGCCGTCGCGCGACGCTCTTCATCACGAAGTACCATTGATTTACGCTCAGGACCCATATACAGCTTGTCTTTTGCATCTTCAAAGTCATGCATATCGACGGTGTTCTTGTTACGGCGTGCAGCAAAGAGTGCAGCTTCATTCACCAGATTTGCCAATTGCGCACCCGAGAAGCCCGGTGTACCACGTGCAAGAACCTTAACATCCACACCTGTCACTGAAGGCAATTTTTTCAAATGTACATTCAGGATTTGTTCACGACCCTTGATGTCTGGCAAGCCAACCACAACTTGACGGTCAAAACGACCTGGACGAAGAAGTGCTTTATCCAATACATCTGCACGGTTGGTTGCAGCAATCACGATAATGCCTTCATTACCTTCAAAGCCATCCATTTCAACCAGCATCTGGTTCAATGTCTGTTCACGTTCATCGTGACCACCACCGGTACCTGAACCACGGTGACGACCGACTGCATCAATCTCATCAATAAAGATGATACATGGCGCATGACGTTTCGCCTGTTCAAACATGTCGCGAACACGGGATGCACCGACACCGACAAACATCTCAACGAAGTCAGAACCTGAAATACTAAAGAATGGAACTTTCGCTTCACCGGCAATGGCTTTGGCAAGTAGGGTTTTCCCCGTACCTGGAGGACCTACCATTAACACACCACGTGGAATACTCGCACCCAGACGTTTAAATTTGGTTGGATCCTTCAGGAAATCTACGATTTCAACGACTTCTTGCTTGGCTTCGTCACAACCGGCAACATCGGTGAAAGTGACTTTAATCTGGTCTTCAGACAGCATTTTGGCTTTAGATTTACCAAAACTCATTGGGCCGTTTTTACCACCTGCACCGCCACCCATGTTGCGCATAAAGAACATGAATAACAAAATGATTAAAAGTACAGGGAAACTTGCAATAAGCAACTGCATGAGCAAGCCTTGACGCTGTGGTGCTTCACCTTCGACCACAACATTATTTTTAATCAGGCTTGGCATCAGTTCAGGATCCTGAACTGCCGGACGGATACTTTCAAACTCTGAACCGTTTGATTTTTCGCCACGGATTCTTTCGCCGTCAATCACAACTTGTTTAATTTGGCCAGCATTGACCGCGGCAACAAACTCTGAGTAGTTCATTGTAGTCGGTTGATTGCGGTCACTGACGTTGCTGAAGATTAACACCAGCACACCCAGTATCACGAGCCACAATACGGCATTCTTAAAAAGATCGCTCAAAGCTTTATTCCCATTCCAATCTAATTTGATCATGCCCTGTTCAGGGTGACCTTAATACTTAAGCTGCAAATCAACTTGCAATTATCTGAAAACGTACAAAATGCACAATTTTTAACGACTTGGCAAGTAGACTTATTTTAAAGCCTTCTTGCGTCCCTGCCCGATCAGGAAAACTTCCTTGGAGCGAGCACGTGATGCCAGAGGTTTAGATGTTTTCAGAACATCAAAACTATCAACCACTTGCTTACGGAATTCGTCAAAACCTGAGCCTTGGAAAACTTTTACCACAAATTGACCTTTAGGGCCTAGCACCTTATTGGCAAAATCCAGTGCAAGTTCACACAAGTAAATCTGACGCGGTTGATCTACAGCCTTATTACCTGATGTATTGGGGGCCATATCTGAAATTACAACGTCTACAGTACGACCATCTAAAATTTCTAACAATTGCTGGAAGACTTCTTCTTCGCGAAAGTCGCCTTGCAAGAACGTTACATCGGGTAATGCATCCATTGGTAAAATGTCAGATGCAATCAATAAACCTTTGTCGCCGACCAACTTACCTGCGATTTGTGACCAACTCCCGGGAGCTGCACCCAAGTCGACCACGGTCATGCCGGGTTTGATGATTTTGTACTTTTCTTGCATCTCTAAGAGCTTATATGCTGCACGCGCACGATAGCCGTCCTTTTGTGCCTTTTTCACATAAGGATCGTCTAAATGCTCTCTCATCCAATCACGACTACTTTTAGATAACTTTTGGTTGGTAATGCGTGTAGCCATAACTCTCTAAATAAAAAAACGTCCAATTATTAATTGTACGTGAAAAAGACATATTTTGCAGTATACATGTGTATCTAAATCTAGGAGTTTTGCTCGTTATGAAGAGATATTGGAAATGATTATTTCCTGATAATTTAAAGCGTTTGTTTTTTGCTTTTGCTATACTAAGCCGTTTTAAAATTCAGGTTATCTCTCATGGCGTCTTTATCTATTCAGGAACGTAAGCGTTTACGTCAAATCGGACATGCTTTAAACCCGGTCGTTATGCTGGGTGACAAAGGCCTGACTGAAAATGTCATCGAAGAATTGGCGCGTGCTTTAAACGATCACGAACTGATTAAAGTGAAAATCGTAGCTGAAGATCGCGAAGCGCGTGCAGCACTGATTGTTGAAATTTCAGAAGCGACTGGTGCTGAAGTAGTTCAGACTATTGGTAAAATTGCGCTGCTTTACAAGAAAGCTGCGAAACAAAACCAAAAATTGTCCAACCTTGTCCGCTTCGCTCATTTGTCTAACTAAGTACAGGACTTATGGCAAGTTACGAACTTAGCGCATTTGATCGCCGTTTTCAGGCCATCTCTCTGGTTGCCGCCATCGAACAGCAAGGCCCATGCAATTTAAATGTGGGCTTCTGGATCCGTGATCCCAATCAGTACATCTTGTGGCCCGACATGGTGACGGCACATCCCCGTCAGGATTTCCTGTGGGAACAGACCTGCTTTGAAATTTTTATTGGGGTTCAGGGCGAAGATTTTTATCGTGAGATTAATCTTTCCCCTTCTCAAGCCTGGCAGGCTTATCAATTCGAAGAATACCGTTATCCTGAAGAGATGCCACCGCAAGCTGCGGATGATATTGAGCTGAACCAGCTCAAACGTACGCATTATGGTCTCAATGTCAGTGTGGATCTGACTGATTTTATGGCAACACATAAACTGAAATGGGAAAACTTGTTCCTGGGTTTATCTGCTGTTTTAAAAACCTCACAAGGTGATCAATACTATGCCATGCAGCATAGTAGTCCTCAGGCAGATTTTCATAATAAACGTGACTGGTTGCATGTATTTTAAATAGATTGACGCTGTGCATCAGCTATTTAAAGTGTAACAGGCGAATAAAACGTGAGACTTAAAGTCTCACGTTTTTGTTTATTGCTCAACAATGATTGATCCTCTGTATAATTATTTTAGATTTTTTATTGTTTTCAACGTTCATATTTTAATGATGTAGATGATGCTGCTCCTGAATAGATTTCACAGCAGCATAAAGAATAAAAGCAAAAGTAATGATCATCAGAAGAATGGTCCCAAACACCAGTCCCAGCACTCCCAAACATAATACGATTACACCCAGATAAAGTATGCGCCCCAATCCGCTTTCCAGATTCAGTAGCATGATCAATATCAGTAAAATAAGTACACCTACAAAATGCTGTTGCATCGTGACCCCCTTTAATTGTTATTGTGAGTCCGTTTTGCTGCATAAAGACAAAGGAGAACATTGATTGTTCTCCTTTTTAAATAGCGGCCTTTCAGCGCAGCCTAACTTTTCAGCTCAGGACTTTTGTCTGAGCTCTCTGTTTTCACCACGGGTTTGACTTTTTTCAGTACTTCAATGGTACTGTCCTTAGAACGTTTAAAAGTATCGGTCAGATGTTCCTTATGCTTGGTCGAAATCTGACTGACATCTTCTTTCAGTTCTTTACCCAGATTGGATAAGTCTTCGACGACAGCGTTGAATTCTGTCTTGATAAAGCTTTTTAATTCGGTTAATTCTTTCTGTGAACCGAAAATCTGCTCCTTCAAAGTATCAATACGCTGTAACACCTCCTGCTTAAATTGACGCAACTGTTCCTGCACAGTATCGCTTAACTGTTTGGCTTCAACTTCAAGCTTTTCCTTACTTTCCTCGATGGTTTCAATTGCCTGATCTTTAGCTTCGACTGCTACTTTTTCAAGCTTCTCGGCAGTTTCAGTCACCACGCTCGGAGTGATTTTTTTAGATGTAGTAGATCTAGGTGCTGTAGCCATGTGTCTTGTTCCTATTGTTATATCGACTAAGCTATATTAGTAGATATGATAAAAATTAAGATTTGATTTGTCTGACAATTATTAATTGCTTACATTTTTTCACATTGCTTACAAAACAGACTTCCATGCAAAAAGCAAGCCATTTATCTCATACTTTCGCTGCAAAGCCGTTGGACTTTGGGGGTCATTCTGCGTATAATGCCGTGTTAAGTTCAAGCGAGCAGACATAGGAGGGTAGGTTTAAAAAATAGCCTTCCTTTTTTTTCGTCTTCTCGCTTTTTTACAGCCTAAATTTCAGGAGCTTTGGTTTGAGCACCCCAGCAATTTTAGCCCTTGCCGACGGAACTATCTTTAAAGGTACTTCGATTGGCGCATCGGGTAGTACGACTGGTGAAGTCGTTTTCAACACTGCCATGACTGGCTATCAAGAAATTTTGACTGACCCGAGTTATGCACAGCAACTTGTGACACTGACTTACCCACATATCGGTAACACAGGCTGCAATGAAGAAGACGCTGAATCAGGTCGTATTCATAAGGTTTGGGCGAACGGATTGATCATTCGCGACCTGCCTTTACTGCACAGTAACTTCCGTTCAACCCAATCATTAGCTGAATATTTGGTACAACACAATGTTGTGGCAATTGCGGATATCGACACGCGTAAACTGACACGTATCCTACGTGACAAAGGTGCGCAAAATGGGTGTATCCTTGCTGGCGAAAATATCACTGAAGCTGAAGCGCTTGAAAAAGCACGTGCATTTGGTGGTTTAAACGGTTTAGACCTGGCAAAAGAATGTTGTGACCCTGAAGGTTTTGAATGGACTGAGGGCTCTTGGACATTAGGCAAAGGTTTCTCTCAACCAGAAGCTAAATTCCATGTTGTTGCATACGATTACGGTGTCAAAACCAACATCTTACGTATGCTCGCAGACCGCGGTTGTAAACTGACTGTTGTGCCGGCGCAAACTCCTGCTGCTGATGTACTTGCACTGAATCCAGATGGCGTGTTCTTATCGAACGGTCCTGGCGATCCAGCTGCATGTGACTACGCAATTGAAGCTGTAAAAACAATTGTAGAAACCACTGAAATTCCAGTATTTGGTATCTGTCTGGGTCACCAGATTCTTGCGCTTGCAAGTGGTGCTAAAACCTTAAAAATGCCTCACGGCCACCACGGTGCTAACCATCCTGTACAAAATCTAGATAATGGTACAGTGATGATTACTTCTCAGAACCATGGCTTCGCAGTCGATGAAAGCAATCTGCCTGATGTGTTGCGTGTAACGCATCGCTCACTGTTTGATGGCACCAACCAAGGTATTCATCGTACAGACAAACCTGCGTTCAGCTTCCAGGGTCACCCTGAAGCAAGCCCGGGTCCACATGACTGCGCACCATTGTTCGATCATTTCATCGAACTTATCGAAGCATCTAAGAAGTAATTAAGGAAGCATCATGGCTAAACGTACTGACATTAAAAGCATCTTGATTATTGGTGCTGGTCCGATTGTCATCGGTCAAGCATGTGAGTTTGACTACTCAGGTGCTCAAGCATGTAAAGCCCTTCGTGAAGAAGGTTACCGCGTTATTTTGGTCAACTCTAATCCAGCGACCATCATGACCGACCCAACCATGGCGGATGCAACTTACATTGAGCCAATTACTTGGCAAACTGTTGCAGCGATCATTGAGAAAGAACGTCCAGATGCTGTTCTTCCAACCATGGGTGGTCAAACGGCATTGAACTGTGCCCTTGCCCTTGATGAGCACGGCATTTTAGAAAAATACAATGTTGAATTAATCGGTGCGACCAAAGAGAAGACCGTAAACTGTTCGACCAGGCAATGCGTAAAATTGGTCTTGAATGTCCAAAAGCTGACGTTGCTGAGTCAATGGAACATGCTTTAGAAATTCAAGCACGTTTCGGCTTCCCAGTGATTATCCGTCCATCATTCACGATGGGTGGTTCAGGTGGCGGTATCGCGTACAACAAAGAAGAATTCATCGAAATTTGTGAACGCGGTTTCGATCTTTCTCCAACCAAACAGTTATTGATTGATGAATCTTTAATTGGCTGGAAAGAATACGAGATGGAAGTTGTTCGTGACAAAAACGACAACTGTATCATCGTATGTACCATTGAAAACTTTGACCCAATGGGCGTGCATACAGGTGATTCAATCACTGTTGCCCCTGCGCAAACATTGACAGATAAAGAATTCCAGTTACTACGTAACGCATCTTTAGCTGTATTACGTGAAATTGGCGTAGAAACAGGTGGTTCTAACGTACAGTTCGGTATTTGCCCAAATACTGGCCGTATGGTGGTGATCGAGATGAACCCACGTGTATCACGTTCATCTGCACTGGCATCGAAAGCAACTGGTTTCCCAATTGCAAAAATCGCAGCGAAATTGGCTGTGGGTTATACGCTTGATGAGTTGAAAAACGACATCACTGGCGGTACAACGCCTGCATCGTTCGAACCTGCAATCGACTACGTTGTAACCAAGATTCCTCGTTTCAACTTCGAGAAATTCCCACAAGCTGACGCAACGCTTACAACTCAGATGAAATCTGTCGGTGAAGTGATGGCGATTGGCCGTAACTTCCAGGAATCTGTACAAAAAGCCCTTCGTGGTCTTGAAGTGGGTGCTTCTGGTTTTGACGAAAAAGTTGAAGTGGGTGCTGAAGGCGCACGCGACAAAATCTTGCAAGAACTTAAAGTGCCAGGTCCAGAGCGTATCTGGTATGTGGGCGATGCATTCCGTCACGGCTTTACTCTAGACGAAGTATTCGCTGCAACGAACATTGACCGCTGGTTCTTGATTCAAATCGAAGACATCATCAAAACTGAAAACCAAATCAAGACTTTAGGTTTTGGCGACTTGAATGCGGACAACATCCGTGGGTTCAAACGTAAAGGTTTATCAGATCTTCGCATTGCGGACTTGATGGGCATTTCACAAAAACAATTCCGTAAACATCGTTGGAACCTGGGCGTAACGCCAGTTTACAAACGTGTCGATACATGTGCTGCAGAATTCGAATCTGATACAGCCTACATGTACTCAACTTACGATGAAGAGTGTGAAGCCAATCCGTCTGCGAAAGACAAGATCATGGTGATCGGTGGTGGTCCTAACCGTATTGGTCAAGGTATCGAGTTCGATTACTGCTGTGTACACGCGGCGCTTGCAATGCGTGAAGATGGTTACGAAACCATTATGGTGAACTGTAACCCTGAAACGGTTTCTACGGATTACGATACATCAGATCGTTTGTACTTCGAACCGATCACGCTTGAAGATGTACTTGAAATCGTGCGTATCGAGAAGCCTAAAGGCATTATCGTTCAGTACGGTGGTCAAACTCCGCTTAAATTGGCACGTGCTTTAGAAGAAGCTGGTGCACCAATTATCGGTACATCGCCTGATGCGATTGACCGTGCAGAAGACCGTGAACGTTTCCAACAAATGATTCAACGTCTGCAACTTCGTCAACCAAACAACAGCATTGTAAAATCTGCTGAAGAAGGTATGGCTGAAGCATCTAAAGTCGGCTACCCGCTTGTAGTACGTCCTTCTTACGTGCTTGGTGGTCGTGCGATGGAAATCGTGTACAACGACGAAGAATTAAAACGCTACTTACGTGATGCGGTTCAAGCATCTAACGAAGCGCCTGTACTTCTTGACCGCTTCCTTGATGACGCGATCGAAGTTGACGTAGACTGCGTATCTGACGGTAAAGACGTGGTGATCGGCGGCATCATGCAGCACATTGAACAAGCGGGTATTCACTCAGGTGACTCGGCATGTTCAATTCCTCCTTACTCTCTGTCTAAAGAGATTCAGGACGAAATGCGTCGTCAAACCGTTGCGATGGCAAAAGAACTTGGCGTAATTGGTCTAATGAACGTTCAGTTTGCGGTTAAAGGCGAAGACGTTTACATCCTGGAAGTGAACCCACGTGCATCTCGTACTGTGCCATTCGTTTCTAAGTGTATCGGCGAATCTTTAGCGAAAGTTGCTGCACGCTGTATGGCGGGTCAATCTCTTGAGTCGCAAGGCTTTACATCAGAGATTATTCCTGAGCACTTCTCTGTCAAAGAAGCGGTGTTCCCATTCAACAAATTCCCTGGTGTTGACCCGATCCTTGGCCCTGAGATGAAATCGACCGGCGAAGTAATGGGCGTTGGTAAAACATTTGGTGAAGCGTTCTATAAAGCTGTTTTAGGTGCAAATGAGCGTTTACCAGGTCTTCCAACTGAAGGCGAAGTGAAACACGCATTTATCTCTGTACGTGACTCAGATAAACCACGTGCGGCAGGTATCGCAAAACAATTGATTGACCTAGGCTTCAAGATTCTTGCAACTGATGGTACATTTAAAGTGATTAGCGATGCTGGTCTTGAATGTGAACGTGTCAATAAAGTGACTGAAGGTCGTCCTAACATTGTGGACCGTATCAAAAACGGCGAAATCCACCTTGTGATTAACACGACTGAAGGCAAAAAGGCACAAGAAGACTCATTCTCGATCCGTCGTTCAGCACTTCAAGGTAAAGTGTATAACACAACTACATTGAATGGTGCGGATGCAGTATGCCAAGCTTTAGCAATTAAATTGCCAATGGATGTATATCGTTTGCAAGACCTAACTAAAGGTTAATTCGCTTCCAAGAAGTCCCGCTACCTTCTTGGTGGCGGGCTTTTTTTTATTTATAGATTTTATATCTTTCAACTGACTTTTGAGGGACAACATGCAACGTTATCCTATGACACCTGAAGGCAAAATTGCCTTAGAGAAAGAATTACACCAATTGAAAACAGTGGATCGCCCACGTATCACCGCTTCGATTGCGGAAGCGCGTGAACATGGTGACTTAAAAGAAAATGCAGAATACCATGCAGCACGTGAACAGCAAGGCTTCTGTGAAGGCCGTATTCAGGACATCGAAGGCAAACTGGGTGCAGTTCAAGTGATTGATGTCAAAGAACTTGAACAGAATGGTCGTGTAGTTTTTGGTGTGACTGTCACGATTGAAAACCTAGATACTGAAGAGCAGAAAACCTATAAAATTGTAGGCGATGACGAAGCAGACTTTAAGATTAACAAGATCTCTGTAAACTCGCCGATCGCACGTGGTCTTTTAGGTAAAAACGAAGGCGACGATGTGAAAATCAATACACCAAACGGTGAAGTTGAATACGAAATTGTGAAAGTTGAATATCTTTAAAATTTAAAGCTATTTAATTTAAAGCCCCTCGATTGAGGGGTTTTTTACCTTTATCCGCTTCCTACAAACGGATTAACTCTGTGCTTCTTTTAAAAACCCCGATGCAAATAAGTTAAATGCATGTAAAGCCTCAGGCAGTACCTGCTCAGGATGTTCACTAGAAGCCACCCAGAGTGCTGCATTCATTGCAGCACCATTTAAAAATACCGCAGCAGCTTCCGGATCAACTGTTTTAATTCGGTCTGCTACCAATAATTGTTCAACACATTCACGCGTGGACTGCAAACATCTGTTTTGACTTGGCCAATGTGCAGGATCGCCCAGCACAGCCGGCCCGTCTCGCAGCACAATGCGCTGGAATTCCGGATTTAAGGCATTGTGAATATAGGTCCGCCCTTCCAGCATCAATCCTTCCCAAAGATCATCAGGCTGCTCCAGATGTTGCTGCGCAGATGAAGCCATTTCCGAATCGATTTGATCGACCACTGCAGCAAATAAGCCTTTTTTATCACCAAAATGATGATACAGCGCACCACGAGTCAGCCCTGCTTCTGCCGTGAGCTTATCCATTGAAGTGCCAGCATAGCCATATTCCCCAAATGCACGGCGTGCTACTTGAATCAGTTTTTTACGGGTTTCGGCCATTTTTAATTCACGAACAGACATTTATTTTCATCACATCATCTTTATAAAAATTTTAATTGACATACGGTACGTATGTCAATTATGTTTACATACGAGGCGTATATGAAGGTTAAGCTGCTTTCACTCACTGATAAATTAGATATTGAATGAGAATAGACATGACTAGAACCGCAATATTTCCCCAAGACCGCCATGCCCTGTATGAACAGCATGGTTATTCTGCTGCAATCAAATCGGAAGACTTACTTTTTGTATCGGGTCAGGTCGGTAGCCGTGAGGATGGTTCCCCTGAACCAGATTTCGAGAAACAGGTAGAACGGGCTTTTGAAAATTTAGCTGCGACATTGGCAGCAGCTGGTTGTAGCTTCGATGATATTGTCGATGTCACCACCTTTCATACTGATCCGGAACGGCAGTTCGAAAGCATCATGAAGGTGAAAAATCAGGTGTTTACACAAAAGCCTTATCCTAATTGGACAGCTGTGGGCGTGACCTGGCTGGCAGGTTTTGATTTTGAGATTAAAGTCATTGCCCGTATTCCTACAGCATCGACACCAGTCTAATCATTTGCGTTATTCACAGTCGCTTGAGCGTCTTGTAGATATTATTCAGCAAGTTTAAACGCCGATTAGGTATAATTTCTTATTCACTATTTTTTGTATCTCCCTTATGTCTGAAAAGTTAATTAATTCTCCTGTAAATCACTGGTGTGAATTTGAGTTCATCTCAAAAACGGTGAAGAATCCGAATATTCATATCAAGGGGAACTATTCTTACTACTCAGCCTACTGGGATCAGGGTTTTGAGCGTTGTGTAGTGCGTTATTTACATGATAAGCCATCTACCCCAGACAAACCGATTGATCAGCTTTATATTGGCAATTTCGTCTGTTTCGGCGCTGAATGCGTGATCATGATGGGTGGAAACCAGCTGCACCGTACCGACTGGATTTCAGCGTTTCCATTCGATACACGCAGTTTTGTGCCTACGGGTGATACCATGATTGGTGATGGTTGCTGGATTGGTTCTCGTGCCATGATTATGCAAGGGGTGACACTAGGTGAAGGTGCTGTGGTTGCCACAGGTGCTGTCGTAACCAAAGATGTACCACCGTATGCGGTTGTCGGTGGTGTTCCTGCAAAAATTATTAAATACCGCTTTCCACAGGAAGATATTAAAAAATTGCTTTCCCTCAAAATGTACGACATTGATGAAAAGCAGTTTCTAAAAATGCGTGAGCAGTTGCAGACGGATGATATTAGTTATCTAGTAGAATTTTTAAGCAATTAAAACTATCATTAAATCATTAAAATTTCAAAAGATTAAGCATGCAAAGTATTCTGAGTTTTGTAAGTGAAAATCCTATTTTCTTTACCGTATTATTCACTCTTACGAATATCTTATGGTTGATCTTCTCTTTTTACCAAAAACATAAAAATGATAAAGCTCTAATTGACTACAAAGCTGAAAAAGATAAAGAATTAGAAGGCTTAAAACATAATTTCGGATTAGAACTTGAAAGGAAAAAGAAAAATTTCGGTATAAAACAAGAAGTTTATGGGGAGTTTTTTAACAATTTAGATAAATTTCAATCAAAAGCTCAAATTGATTCACAAAAATCAATAAACCTTTATATGCATAACTTTTTGATTGACTTTGTTACAGCTTCAGAAATAAATGATACAGATGCAATGGCTAAAGCAACTGGCGAATATCATCAAAATCTTCAAAGCTTTTTTGCAAATTTGTTTGATGAACTTAATACCCTACAAAATGAATGTAATCGTTTGAAATTTTTTGCCCCTGAAGAGATTCGGATAAAATTAAAAGAAATAACCATAAGTTATGAACAAATTTTCAAAATGACTAATCAGTATGTCAGCAATATTTCTAACTTATTTTTTGACGAATCAGCACAAAATGAAATAACTAAAAAATTTACAGCCGATATTCAACCTATTTCAGATAAATTAAAAACAGATATGGATAATATTGAAAATCTACTAAGATCAGATTTATTTTCATAATTTTTAGAAAACATAAAAAAACCCACTCAATCGGAGTGGGTAGAATATGGTGGCTATGACGAGACTTGAACTTGTGACCCCCGCATTATGAGTGCGGTGCTCTAACCAACTGAGCTACATAGCCTTAAACTGTGCGCGCATTATGGGATTTTCTGTAAATCACGTCAACCCCATATTGTGCTGTTTGATCAAAATTTGTTGAAGTGAGCCGATAAGCCGGGTTCTGTCGTGAACGATCATTCCTCTAGGCGCACAATCACTCATGCGCTCAAGCGACCTACCCGAATCCAGCATGGGCCATGCCTAATGGATTCCTATTTGGTCTTGCTTCCGGTGGGGTTTACCTCGCCATGAACTGTTACCAGCCATGCGGTGCGCTCTTACCGCACCCTTTCACCCTTACCTCCGATTCCGATTGCTCGAAAACATAATGAAGGCGGTCTTCTCTCTGCTGCACTTGCCGTCGGTTTGCACCGCCCAGGCGTTACCTGGCACCTTGCCCTATGAAGCCCGGACTTTCCTCCCCTGCTTCAATCACGGAGATTTCCACAGCAGCGATCGTCTGGCTCACTTCGAGCGGCATAGTATCAAATATCGAGACTAATTGCTTGATGTTTTTTGAGCAGTCAGTTTTTCATACTTGGCTTGCAGCTGTTCCTGCGTTTCGACATGATTCGGATCCAGTGGAATACAATCCACCGGACAGAACAACTGGCACTGCGGTTGATCATGATGTCCGACGCACTCTGTACATAAATCTGGATGAATCTCATAAATGAGTTCACCCATATAGATGGCCTCATTCGGGCATACAGGTTCACAGACATCACAGTTAATACATTCATCGGTGATATATAAAGACACGCTACCAACCTTGTTGAAGTTTACGCTCGAAGGCAGCAACCACGTTTGGTGGTACAAACTTGGTTACATCACCTCTTAATCGAGCAATTTCACGCACCAAAGTGGATGAAATAAAAGAATATTGTTCTGAAGGAGTTAAAAATACCGCTTCAAAGTGGGAGTCCAGCTGACGGTTCATATTTGCCAGCTGAAATTCGTACTCAAAATCAGACACTGCACGCAAACCACGCAATACAGCAGTCGCCTTTTGCTCACGGAAAAAATTGACGAGCAAACCATCAAAACCTACAAATTCAACATTGTCCAAATGACTCAATGACTCTTTCGCCAATGCGACACGCTCTTCCAGACTAAATACCGGATTTTTATGATGACCGATAGCAATGGCTACCACGACTTCATCAAACATTCGCGCTGCGCGGGTTACCAAATCAATATGTCCATTGGTAATTGGATCAAAAGTCCCCGGATAAATCACACGAGTTTTAGACATCCATTTGTACTCTGTTTGTTATGTAGAATCTTATTTTAGCAAAAACTTGTTTTTTTGGTGAATAATCCTCATTAATTTAAAAAACTTCACCTTATTTCTAGTTGCGGTACAATAGCAGCACGTTTGGAAGTATCAGATTATGGCGAAAGCATCTATTGTAGTAAAAAAAAATAATGGCGGTACCATTGCACTGAATAAACGTGCCCGCCACGATTATTTTATTGAAGAGAAATTTGAAGCGGGGCTTTCATTAAAAGGCTGGGAAGTCAAATCAATGCGCGCTGGGCGTATGACTATCGTAGAAAGTTATATTACCTTTAAAAATGGTGAAGCGTTCTTGTTTGGTGCTCAGGTTCAACCTTTGTTAAGCGCCTCGACCCATGTAGTGCCTGAAGCAACCCGTACCCGCAAGCTATTGCTGAATCGCCGTGAAATTGAAAAGTTGATGGGTGCAATTAACCAGAAAGGTTATTCCTGCGTACCACTGGCGTGTTACTGGAAAGGTCCACATGCCAAGCTGGAAATTGCCTTGGTGAAAGGTAAGCAGCTCCATGACAAACGTGCCACCGAAAAAGACCGTGACTGGCAACGTGATAAAGCACGAATTTTCCATAAATAATGGATTAAAAATTCAATATAAAAAACCTCCGCATTCGGAGGTTTTTTTATAACTTTAAGCTTTACCGCCCAGTCTTGCCAGAGTCAGGGCAATATATTCCCCAAACCAGAACGCGGTTTTTAAATCGCCCTCAGGTGGAGTGACTTCAACCGGCGCGTTATCTGACTGGGTCATAAGCCCCAAGAAGCTCGACATCCGATTCAGATCCGTGACGGCACGTCCTGTCGGCATTAATGGCAATCCACTCCACAACATACCGTGCTGCATGGCAAACAGGTTGATTTGCTGCAAGACTGCCAGTTTGTCGCCACTGAGTCCGCCACCATTGGTAAAGGCTGCGGCCAGTTTACCCTGCCAGCTACGTGCCAGCCAGCGTTTAGAGGATTGCTCCATAAACAGCTTCATGGCAGAGGTCAGGCTACCCATATAGGTCGGACAACCAAAGATAATTGCATCGGCGGCGTCCAGCACATCCCAGTCTATATGTTCGACATTCATCATATGGCGCACCATCGGCAATAAAATTTGCCACTTTAGCCGTGTGTCCATAAGGACTGTGATAAACAATCGCAACAGATTTGGAAGATAGGGACATAACGCTCAAAAGCCAAAAAATTCAGTTAAGTTTAACATTTTCATGTCATAAACACGAATGTCGCCATACGCCCTGTTTTAGCTTCGCGGCGATAAGAGAAATATTCCTCTGGCTGGCGATAAGAACACTGATCTCCACCTAGAACAGTATTTACCCCGTCTTGCTGCAAGATATAACGCGCAATCGCATACAGGTCGGCATAATATTTACCTGCCTGTTCACCGGCCTGAAATGCACTGTCCAGTTCAGGATATTTACTACAAAAAGCCGCTTTTACTTCAGCGCCAATCTCGAAACATGGCTGACTGATTGCTGCCCCGAGCCAGGCCCAGGTCGGTGGAGTTTGCATAGCGGCAATGGTATTTTCGACAATCCCACCCGCCAGACCACGCCAGCCAGCATGCAAATTGGCAACTTCCGTGCCATCCGCATTCCCCAGTACCACAGGCAAGCAGTCTGCCGTCATCATCATTAAGGCATGCGCCTTACGCTGAGTCACCAGACCATCTCCGACCAGTGCGGTAAATGGCATCTGCTCATTAATAGTATGGCAAATGGTGCTATGTGTCTGGGTCATCCAGGTAATCTTATCTACGCCAAAGGCAGCGAAATCCTGCAATAAAGCCATGCGATGCTGTTGTACCCGTTGCGCATCATCCTGCACATGCAAGGCCAGATTAAAACCTGCAAGCTCAGGCTGTGCGGATGGCTGTACTTTCGCATGGTGAACGCGAGTCTGGCCGACATACACACCTTGTGGAAGTCCTGGTACAAATTGCATCTCGATTCCTTGCTTTGACGCGAGCTAAATAAAAAGATTAATAGGCTTTGTTTTCGGTACGCAGTACTTCAACCAGATTGGCAAAGTCTTCCGGCCACGGCGCTTCAAAGGTCATTTCTTCTTTGGTACGCGGATGGGTCAGACCAAGTTTCGCTGCATGTAAGGCCTGGCGTTTAAAGCCACGTAAAGTATCATCTAATAATTGCGATGCACCTGCAGGCATACGGACACGTGGCATATACACCTGATCGCCCACCAAGCCAAAGCCGATATAGCTAAAATGCACACGGATCTGATGGGTACGTCCAGTTTCCAGACGGGCTTGAACACGGGTAAAATGCTGGAAACGCTCTTTGACATTGTAATGCGTCACCGCGTCTTTACCACCTGGAAGTATGGTCATTTTCACACGATCCACCGGATGGCGTTTGATTGGTTCATCAATGGTACCGCCAGCAATAATATTGCCGTAAACCACCAAGTCATACAGGCGATATACTGATTTTTTCTCAAGCTGTTTGCTTAAGGCAAATTGTGCTTCCAGATTTTTGGCGACGACTAACAGACCGCTGGTGTCTTTATCGATACGATGTACCAGACCTGCACGCGCCAGTTCAGCTGATTTCGGATAGTGATGCAATAAAGCATTGACCAAGGTGCCAGAACTATTGCCAGCGCCCGGATGTACCACCATACCGACTGGTTTGTTGATGACCATAATGTCATCATCTTCATAGATGATGTCCAGTGGAATATCTTCCGGCAGACTGCGCGTTTGCGCTTCAAGCTCAACATTTAAAGTCAGGGTTTCAAAACCATCACTTTTAAATTTCGGCTTAACCGGTTGACCATTCACCAATAAATTGCCATCTTTAATCCATTGCTTTAATTTTTCTCGAGAAAAATCGCTCCAGACCATTGCGGCAATCTGGTCGATCCGTTGCCCGATATAAGTTTCATCCAGTTGAAATTGCAACGATAAACGTGTTGCAGTTGCTTCTGAAGTATGGTTATCTGCATCCTCAGAATCTTCAAGTAAATTGAAATCAGTATCAGGGATATTAGAATTGGAAGATTGTGCTTGACTCATTTGCTCATTCAGACAAAAGTGGTTTAATAGTGCAATTGTAGCTCATTGCCCGTATTAACAGAGGAATTTTTATGTCGCTACCACATTATAAAATGACAATGCTTGCTGTGACATTAGGCATTGCATCGGCAATGGTAGGCTGTAGCAGTAATCCAAAAAAAGAAGTCGTGGATAAAGGTCCGGAATCTAGCGAACAGGTTTATATTCAAAAAGCACAGAAAGCGCTAGATCGTAATCAATATACCGATGCAGCAAAACAGTTAGAAGCGCTGGAAACTTATTTCCCGACCAGTCAGTATGCCCCTCAGGCGCAGCTTGAACTGTTGTATGTAAAATTCCAGCAAAAAGATTATGAAGGTGCGGTTGCACTGGCAGAGCGTTTTATCCGTCTGAACCCGCAACATCCAAATGTCGATTATGCTTACTATGTACGCGGTGTCGCCAATATGGAACAGAACTATAACGGCCTGCTGCGTTATACCTCACTGAAACAATCGCATCGTGATGTCAGCTACCTGAAAGTAGCTTACCAGAATTTTGTTGATTTCATTCGCCGCTATCCGTCGAGTACCTATGCAGTCGATGCCGCACAGCGTATGCAGTTTATCGGTCAGGAACTGGCTGAGCATGAAATGAATGCAGCACGTTTTAACATCAAGCGTAAGGCGTATCTGGCAGCAGTTGAACGTGGCTTGTGGGTGATTGAGCATTATCCTCAAACTGCGCAGATTCCGGAAGCACTCGCAACAGTTGCTTATGGCTATGATCAGCTAGGTGATAAAGCGACTTCTCAGCAATATGTGGATGTTTTAAAGCTGAATTATCCGAATCTGGTGAAATCAGATGGTACGGTGAATCTGCGTGCAGCGCGGAGCGAAAGCAGTTTCTTTAACCGCGCGACACTGGGTATTTTTGGTAAAGAAGCCAAAACTGTAACCGACACCGATGCACAATCGGATACGCCAGAAACTGAAAAGCGCAGCATCACCAATCGCATTTCATTTGGTTTGCTGGATCGTCCTAAAACGGCTGAATAAAGCTAAATAAGTCCGGCAGTATCAGCAAATAAGACAGCGCTTTACAGGTGCATTTTCCTCAAGGGCAAGGTATTATACTTGCCCTTTTGCGTTGTCTGGCCAAGGCTTGAACAAAACGTGCAAAAGGTATACAAAGGAACTTGAAATATTCAATGTTCAGCCAGACTATTTTCATTTTTTCAGTGATTTAGACCTTAGATACCAGCACGAGAAGCTCAGCAGACCATGGCCATTCCTCAACATACGATTGATCAGATTCTCGATCGCACCGATATTGTCGATGTGATTGGTCAATTCGTAAAACTGAAAAAAACAGGCCGTACCTATTCAGGCTGCTGCCCTTTTCATCAGGAAAAATCACCATCTTTCCACGTCTATCGTGACAAACAGTATTTTCACTGTTTTGGCTGTCAGGCCAACGGTAATGCCATCCGTTTTTTAATGGATATTGGCAGCCGTAATTTCGTCGAAGTGATGAAAGACCTGTCCAGTCAGACCGGTATCGAACTGCCTAAAGACAACACCGATTCCAATAAATTAAAATATAAACGTGAAGCAGCCAAGCTCAAAATTGCGCCTGCTCAAGCGGCACCACAAGCTCAGCCGCAACAAAATAATGCAGTAACAGAAAATAATAGTGCTGCATCTACGGCGAGTTTTGACCCATTTGCAGAGTTTCAGGCAGTCGAACAGGATTTTTATGGTGACCCTTTTGCTTCTTTTGAACACCTGCCCATGGCAGAAGTTCAGCAAGACGGTAATCTCTACGACCTGCTGGAAAATATTGCACAGTTCTATGAACGCCAGTTACCCAACAGCCCGAGTGCCCAGCAATACTTTAAACAGCGTGGTCTGACTGCAGAAACCATTGCCTATTGGCGCTTAGGCTATGCGCCCGAAGACTGGCAACATCTGGAAAAAGCCTTTCCTCAGGATATTGAAGGCTTAAAACTTTTAGGTCTGATTCGTACCAGCGACAGTGGCCGTGATTTTGATCTGCTGCGTGAACGGGTGATTTTCCCGATCCGTGATACCAAGGGTCGTGTAGTTGGTTTTGGCGGCCGTGCCCTGAATGACGAGATTAAGCCTAAATATATTAACTCGCCAGATTCTGAGGTCTTCCATAAAAACCAGTTGCTGTATGGCCTCTATGAGGGCCGCAAACAGAAAGCCCAAGAATGGCTGATGGTCGAAGGCTATATGGATGTGATTGCGCTTCAGCAATATGGCATTCATGGCGCAGTAGCAACTTTAGGTACAGCGAGTAATACCGACCACCTGAATATTCTGTTCAAGCAGAGCAACCGGCTGACCATTGCCTTTGATGGGGATGCTGCCGGTCAAAAAGCAGCGCGCCGTACCTTAGACATTGCCCTGCCCCTGCTGAATGATGGCCGAGAGCTGAAGTTCTTTGTTTTGCCCGCTGACCATGACCCAGATTCATTGATCCGCCGTGAAGGGATAGAAAACTTCAGACGCTTGCTGGATCAGGCACCGTTGATGTCGGACTTCGTGTTTGCCCATCTGACCCAAAATCAGGATATCACCACCCCAGAAGGCAAGAGTCAGGTTATGGGTGAACTAAAAAATCTGACCGAATTACTGCCCAAACACGGCTCCTTCCGTTATCTGCTGCAGCAATTTTTCCGTGAAAAACTGGGCTTTAATCGTAAATGGCAACCTAAGGTCAATACAGATGCATCTTTAAGCTTTAGTACCAAAATTGATGCTGAAGAATATGTGATTGCGATCTTGATGAATCATCCTTATCTGTATATTCATTTTGAACCACTGCGCGCGCTAGTAGCGGAAGATCAGTTGCTGTTTAAGATTTTGAATATTCTGAATGTGATTTTTGATGACTTGCCGGATGATCCTGAACTGTCGATCTATTATGTGCTCGGTGCCTGCGCAGCCCATCATCATGAACTGCAGCATATTCTGCAGCATGCCAATGTCAGCGATTACACCTCATCGCCGGAACAGGCCGATAAGCTCGCGGCTGATTTTTCAACCAAGCTGCAATATCAGTGTTTAAAAAACAAGATTAAATCCAAGAAATTTAACAGTATTGCAGAAATGAAAAACCTGAAAATGCAGATTTATGAGATTGACCGCAAACGCTCAATGACCCTGTTAGAAGATTAATTTTTCAAATTATTGATTCTTTTGAATCCAATGAAGTCACTGCTAGCTCACATTATTATTTATAATTTTCTCAAATAATCAGGCTGGGTTTTATGTTGAAGTACAAATCAGCAAAGAACCAAGCTTCTCATCATGCTGATTAAAACGAATGCCTGGATTTACGACGTTTCGCGACTACATTGCCCAGTTCTTCCTGCAACAGCTCAAAATAGGCAGGATCTTCTGCTTTGGCCGCCTCACGCAGCACAATAGAGGTTGGATGCAACAGTTTTTGAGTTAAGCGATGCGAAAACTCGGCCAGTACAATGTCTGCCTTTTCACCCTTGGCAATTCGCTGCATTGCCAGTGACAATTCTTCCTGACGTAATGTTTCCCCGTGGTCACGGTAGGCATGAATGGTCGCCCCGGCCTGTTTGACCTTTTGCTGGGTCATCAGTTCTGTAGCCAACTGATTGACCATGATCTCGGCTTCAACAGCCGCTTGACGGCGCTGTGCCAGATTTTCCTCAATCACGCTTTGCAGGTCATCGACCCCATATAGATAAACCCCATCCAAGCTTTCTACTTTGGCATCAATATCACGTGGCACGGCCAGATCTACCAGTAGCATCTGCTGGTAACGACGTTTTTTCAGTGCAGCCTTTACATCGGTAAAATGGATCACTTGATGCAAACTGCCGGTACAACTGGAAATGACATCGGCACGATGCAGATTTTCTGCAAGCTGATCAAAACCTATAATTTCGACCTCAACCCGATGTGCAATTTCCTGTGCCAGGATATCCGCACGCTCGCGGGTACGGTTACAGATAATGATCTTGCCCACCCCCATCTCTGCAAGGTGTTTGGCCACCAGACTGTTCATCTCCCCGGCTGCCACTATCATAATGGTCAGCTTGTCCGGATGACTAAATACTTGCAAGGCCAGTTGCGCCACCGCATAGCCCATTGAGACCGCATGACTGCCGACAGCCGTTTCCGAACGCACGCGTTTAGCGGCATAAAAGGCATATTCAAAAATCCGGTTGAGATTGCGCGACACCGTATGGGAGTCTTTGGCCAGAGAAAGTGCGGTTTTGACCTGCCCCAGAATTTGTGGTTCGCCCAGCATCAGTGAATCCAGACCACTGGCGACACGCATCAGATGCGTCACCGCTTGAGCATTTTCATAACGATAGACATGATGTTGCAGTTGTTTGACATCTACCCCATTTTTCTGGGCGAGCCAGTTTAGCACCATGTCAGCATTTTCAGACATCGCGTAAACTTCGGTCCGGTTACATGTAGACACCACCACCATGTCATTCAGTTCAGGGTGTTGGCTTTGCTCGGCAAGAATGGCACTTAACTTTTCAGGGTTAAAAGCTACCTGTTCGCGCAGTTCTACAGAGGCAGTTTGATGGTTGACACCCAATGCAAAGAAAGACATATCAGGTCATCATTTCACTAAATTTATGCTATTGTGCAACATCGGTGTCATAAAAAGCATTACTTGGATCAAGAAAAAATTGCGTCAAACAATTAGCCGTATCAACGGCCCTACAATTAAGCAATATTCTACCACATTCCTACTGGTGGGTAGCATGGCTTCGACTGCACATCTCTATGCAGCGGAAGCAGTTTACCATGCAAATCAAAATTATGATGCGATAAAACAAAGTATGATGGCTGAGTTTGCCATCGCTGCACATGACATTCCGACCGCTTTGCACAACTATACGGTGCTAGCGATCAAGAGCAATTCCACTTCAGTCAAGCAACGTGCGCTGAATGTCGCGCTGGAACATGATGATCTTCAGGCAGCACTAGATATCTCCACGCACTGGGTGGTACAAGAGCCGCAAGATGTCCCCGCTTTATTTTATTTATCACATATTGCCCTGAAAGCACATGAATATGAGCTGGCCGCTGAGACCTTAGAAAAAATCCTGCAAATTGATGACAGCGCCGATCTGGAAGAAATTCTCGCAGGGATTTCACCAGAAGGTACAGAAGACCGTACTTATCTGATTCAGGCCTTAAGTACCACCAAAGCCAAGGACAACCCGTCTATTCTGGTGCTGGTGGCCGGTCTGGAAGCGCAAAATGGTCAGCTCGAACAGGCTCTAAATACAGTTAACCGTGCCTTAAAAAAACGCCCGAATGCGACTGGATATATCCTGATGAAAGCCAATCTGCTCAATGCACTCGGCGATACTCAGGCGACACTGCAATGGTATGAAAAATCCAGCCGTAAACACCGCAATAATCTGGATGTGCGTCTGGCCGAAGTCAAATATCTGGTCAAGCTGAACGAAGCGACTTTGGCGCTAAAAAAACTGCAAGACATTCTAAAAAAATGGCCGACTGCCGAAGAAGCCCTGTTTATTGCCGGACTAACCAGTATCGACCTGGAAGAATACGAGAAAGCCGAAAAATATCTGGTCGAACTGCGTTATTCTGCGCAGTATCAAAATGAAGCCTATTATTATCTGGCAGTGAATGCAGAACGCAAACAGCATTATGAAACGGCTAAAGCTTATTATCGTCTGGTCGATGGCAGTCTTTACACCGTCTCACGTCGCAACATGATCTCGATTTTCGCCCAGCAGGATAAGCTGCATGATGCGCTGCGTTTCTTAACACAGGAAAGAGTGAATTATCCACAACATGCCAGCTTCCTCTATCTAGCCCAAGCGGATATTTTGACGCGCATGCAGAATAAAAAAGCCGCGATCCGCCTGTTGGAAGAAGCCAGCAAAAACCTGCCCGATGACCCTGAACTGGTTTATTCGCAAGTCCTGTTGCTGAACCCCCATCAGGATCGCATCAAGCTGGATGAACTACTTAACACTTTACTTAAAATTGAACCGAACAGTCCGACCTATCTGAATGCCTATGCCTATACCCTGGCGATGCAGAACCGTCGTCTCGAAGAAGCACGCCGCTATGTCGAACAGGCACTGGAATATGCACCGGAACAGGCATCCATTCTGGATACCTATGGTTATATCTGTTATTTACAGAATGACTTCGCCACAGCTGCGGACGTGTTATACAAAGCTTATCAGTTGAATCCGAATGTGAAGATTGGCGTGCGTTATGCCCGTTCCTTGTACATGAAAGGTGATCTACAACAATTCCACCAAGTGTTACAACAATTACAACAAAACCATCCAAATGACCCAGAATTGAAACAACTTAATTCGCTATTGTTAGCACCACAAACCAAAACGAGTTAATTAATTTATGCGCAATTTGAGCCAATTGGGCTGCTGTGCCTTTGCAGCCACTGCTTTATTTTTAACTGGCTGTCAGCAGATGATCAAGCCTCAAGCGCCTGCCACCCCGTCTGTACAGGCAGAGAATCAATTTCAGCTGCAAGGTAAAATTGGCGTTCGTACCCCTCAACAGACTGGCAGCGCATTCTTTACCTGGGTACAACAGCAGGAAGAATTCGATATTGAGCTCAGCGGTATCTTAGGCGTCGGTAAAACCCAGATTTCTGGCACACCGGGACAAGTGACCTTAAACAGCGCAAAAACCGGTGTGATTCAGGCAGCCAGTGCCGAAGAATTACTGCAACGTGCAACCGGCTGGCAAGCGCCGATCAGTTATTTAGTCGATTGGGTACAAGCCCGCCCTGCTACCACGACTGCCAAATTACAAAAAGACGATACACAGCGAATTAACCAGATTATCGAACAGGGCTGGACGGTCGATCTCAATTATAATGCGCAGGCCAAAATGCCAAACCGTTTGATTTTAAAGCAGTCACTTGGAAATGGTGCAGAAAACCGTATTACAATGATCATTGAAAACCGTTAATTGACCTGATTCCAGCCCATGATGATTCGTGTTCCCTCGCCTGCTAAACTGAATTTGTTTTTACATATCACCGGTCGCCGTGAAAATGGTTATCATGAGCTGCAAAGTATTTTTCAGCTGATTGACCTGTATGACTGGCTGGAGTTTGAACCAAGCGCCGATGATGCGATTCAGATTGAAGGTCTGGCCTCCGTCGATCTGCAACAGAATCTAATCTATCGGGCGATACAGTTGTTGAAGCCTTATGCCCAAACGCCGTGCGGACTAAAAATTCGTCTGGAAAAAAATATCCCGATGGGTGCAGGTCTTGGCGGTGGGTCTTCCAATGCAGCGACGACCCTGATTGTGATAAACCAGCTCTGGCAGTGCGGTTTAAATGTTGAGCAACTGGCAGATCTCGGGGTTAAACTGGGTGCAGATGTGCCGATATTTGTGCATGGTAAAAATGCCTGGGCTGAAGGCATTGGTGAACACTTAACATTCATAGACTTAGATCAAAAAAAATTCATTGTGTTAAAACCTGATTGTTTTATCAGCACTCAACTGCTTTTTTCGCAAAAAGCATTGACAAGAGACACGAAGAGCACTAAATTTTGCGCCTATCAGCAAACGCCATCTGATTTTGGAAATAACTTTGAGCCACTGGCTCGATCCTTATATCCTGAAGTCGATGAAGCGATGCAATATCTCGACCAGCTTACAGGTACAGGTGCTTGTGTGTTTATTGAAGTCACTGACAATCTGAATATCGAAGATATTCTTGCAAATGCACCATGTAAAGCTTACCTGGTCAACAGTTTACAAGAATCACCTTTAGTTCGGTTTAAAGTGTAGATAGGGGTATCGCCAAGTGGTAAGGCACCGGGTTTTGATCTCGGCATCCGTTGGTTCGAATCCAGCTACCCCTGCCATTTTTCACCTGTAGATGTACTGTATTAGGGGTATCGCCAAGTGGTAAGGCACCGGGTTTTGATCTCGGCATCCGTTGGTTCGAATCCAGCTACCCCTGCCATCTTACAGTCATCAAATTAGGGGCGTCGCCAAGTGGTAAGGCACCGGGTTTTGATCTCGGCATCCGTTGGTTCGAATCCAGCCGCCCCTGCCATTTTCTCGAAAAAAGACAGAACACTCATTTGCTGTAAGACTGTTAATTTACCTTGACACTTTACCGCAAAAATATTAAAGTTCTGCCGCATTAGGGGTATCGCCAAGTGGTAAGGCACCGGGTTTTGATCTCGGCATCCGTTGGTTCGAATCCAGCTACCCCTGCCATCTATTCCCATATATCCCAACCGCCAAGGGTGCTTCATGCCCAATCTTGTCGTTTTTAGTGGATCTGCGCATCCACAATTCGCTCAAAAAGTCGTAAGTCACTTACATATTCCTCTAGGCGCTGCCTCTGTAGGTCAGTTCTCTGACGGTGAAATTGCTGTCGAGATTACTGAAAACGTTCGTGGTAAAGACGTATTTATCGTACAACCTACTTGTGCCCCAACTAATGATAACCTGATGGAAATCTTGGTGATGGCTGATGCTTTGCGTCGTGCAAGTGCGGGTCGTATTACTGCCGTGATTCCTTATTTTGGTTATGCTCGTCAAGACCGTCGTCCACGTTCAGCACGTGTTCCAATTACTGCAAAAGTTGTAGCAGACATGCTCACTACTGTAGGCGTTGACCGTGTTGTGATGATCGACTTGCACGCTGACCAGATCCAAGGCTTCTTCGATATCCCTGTAGACAACATCTACGGTACACCAGCGCTACTTGCTGACTTGCGTCAACAATCGCATCACAACCTGATGGTGGTTTCACCTGACGTCGGTGGTGTCGTTCGTGCACGTGCTGTTGCGAAACAAATGGGCGATATCGATCTTGCAATCATCGATAAGCGTCGTCAAAAAGCGAATGAATCACAAGTGATGCATTTGATTGGCGATGTAAAAGATCGTGATTGTGTCATCGTTGATGACATGGTAGATACTGCTGGTACGCTATGCAAAGCTGCTGATGCATTGAAAACTTTCGGTGCTCGCAAGGTTGTTGCATATGCAACGCATCCAGTACTTTCTGGTAAAGCGATTGAAAACTTAAAGAATTCTGTGATTGATGAACTGGTTGTGACTGATACCATTCCTCTTTCTGATGAAGCTTTAGCACTGGGCAAGATTCGCCAGGTTTCAGTAGCCAGCATGGTTGCCGAAACGATTCGTCGTATTAACAACGAAGAATCTATTAGCGCAATGTTTGATTCTTATCTATAATAGAGCGCTGAATTTTCAAAGCCCTGCCATTTGGTAGGGCTTTTACTCACCAGACTGGTCGCAAGTCTGGTTCATTTAACTTAAATAGGATGTCTATCATGGCAAACTTCGTATTAAACGCAGCAGCACGTGAAGAAGCAGTTCAAGGGAAAGGTGCGAGCCGCCGCCTTCGTCTTCAAGCTAAAGTTCCTGCAATCATCTACGGTGGTGAAGCTGCTCCTGTAGCAATTACTGTTGAGCTTCGTCAGCTTGTTAAATTCTTAGAAAACAATTCATTCTTTGAAGAAGTTATCGAAATTGATGTAGACGGTAAAGTTGAAAGCGTTAAAATCCAAGCGTTACAACGTCACCCAGCTAAAAACACACCTATGCACGCTGACTTCAAACGCGCATAAGTGTTAATGGTGTAATTAGTGTCAAATATTTCACTGATTGTTGGTTTGGGTAACCCAGGTTCTGAGTATGCCCAAACCCGCCATAATGCAGGCTTCTGGTTCGTAGAACGCCTTGCAGACCAATATGGCATTGTCCTCAAAAAAGACCCGAAATTCAATGGATTTAGCGGTCGTGGCAATATCGAAGGTCAAGACGTCCGTCTTCTTCTACCGACAACCTTTATGAACCTTTCCGGTAAAAGTGTTGTTCCTTTCGCCAAATTTTACAATATCGCACCTGAATCGATCCTGATTGCCCATGATGAACTGAACATGAATCCTGGTGTCATTCGCCTGAAAACTGGCGGTGGTCACGGTGGTCATAATGGTCTACGCGATATCGTTCCGCATATTGGTTCAAACTTCCATCGCCTGCGTATTGGAATTGGTCATCCTGGTGCCAAAGACCGTGTTTCCGGTCATGTGCTCAGTAAAGCACCTAGCAGCGAACAGAACTTAATGGATGATGCGATTTCCCATGCCCTCGCTCGCACAAAAATGCTAGTGAACGGTGAAGTACAGCAAGCCATGAATCAAATCAACGCATATAAGCCGAACTAAACATTCAAAAATTGCTGGACAATTCCGCTTGCCAGAAAGTTTATTTAAGCGCAAAATGCGTTTGCTCGATTGTTCACCATACAGCAAGCAAGATTGATTTAACCAAATGATCAAACTCTTAGGTCAACTCAGGGGACGCTAGCCATGCTATCTCGTTTATTAAAATGCAAAATTCACCGCGCTCACGTTACACATGCAGAACTACACTATGAAGGTTCATGTGCAATTGATGGCGTTTTGATGGATTT
>SPVA01000046.1 GCA_013530545.1 Acinetobacter lwoffii | reverse complement strand
TGTTCTTTAGTGAAGTCAGAACCAGTCCAGTTCAACTGTTCGTAAGTAGGAACTAGGCCGATTGGTGTTTCAACAGCATCAGCACGACCTTCACAACGGTCAATGATCCACTCAAGAACACGCATGTTTTGACCGAAACCAGGCCATACGAAGTTGCCTTCAGCATCACGACGGAACCAGTTCACGTTGTAGATACCTGGAAGTTTGTTGCCAGCAGCAGCAGCTTTCGCGCCCACTTGCTCGCCCATTTCTAACCAGTGCGTGAAGTAATCCGCCATGTTGTAGCCAGCGAATGGAAGCATCGCGAACGGGTCACGACGAACGATACCTTGTTGGCCAACAGCAGCAGCAGTGGTTTCAGATCCCATAGTCGCAGCTTTGTAAACACCGTCAACCCAGTCAAATGCTTCTGAAATTAGAGGCACTGTGTCTGCACGGCGACCACCGAAGATGAACGCAGAAATTGGCACGCCAGCTGGATTTTCCCAGTCAGCATCAATAGAAGGGCATTGACCAGCTGCAACTGTGAAACGAGCATTTGGATGCGCTGCTTTTTCTTCGCCAGTGTGTGGTTGACCTTTCCAGTTAGTCAAGTTAGCAGGCGCTTCTTTAGTCAGACCTTCCCACCAAACTTCACCGTTGTCAGTCACAGCAACGTTGGTATAAATCACGTCTTTGTGCATGGTTGCCATACAGTTCGGGTTGGTTTTGGTATTGGTACCAGGCGCTACACCGAAGAAGCCAGCTTCAGGGTTGATTGCATATAAGCGACCGTCTTCACCTGGTTTGATCCAGGCAATATCGTCACCTACAGTTTCAATCTTCCAGCCTTCATAGCCAGCTGGTGGAATCAACATAGCGAAGTTTGTTTTACCACATGCAGACGGGAATGCAGCTGCGATGTAGTGTTTTTCGCCTTGTGGATTGGTCACGCCAAGGATCAGCATGTGTTCAGCTAACCAGCCTTGTTGACGACCCATAAATGATGCAATACGTAATGCCAGGCATTTTTTACCCAACAATGCGTTACCGCCATAACCAGAACCATAAGACCAGATCTCACGAGTTTCTGGGTAATGCACGATGTATTTTTCTTTGTTGCAAGGCCATGCAACATCTTTTTCGCCATTCGCAAGCGGAGCACCTACAGTGTGTACGCAAGGAACGTATTCACCGTCAGTACCAAGAACGTCATAAATAGCTTTACCCATACGAGCCATTTTAGACATGCTTACTGCAACGTAAGGAGAGTCAGTTAACTCGATACCGATATGAGCGATATGAGAACCCAATGGACCCATTGAGAATGGAACCACATAAAGTGTACGACCTGCCATTGAACCGTCAAATAAACCGTTCAATTTTTCGCGCATGACAGCAGGTGCTTCCCAATTGTTGGTCGCGCCAGCATCGTCTTTGTTTTCAGAGCAGATGTAAGTACGATCTTCAACACGTGCTACGTCAGAAGGATCAGAATTTGCAAGATAAGAACCAGGATGAGTTTCTTGATTCAGCGCTTGCATTGTGCCGTTAGCGATCATCAAGTCGATATAACGTTGATATTCTTCTGCGCTACCGTCACACCATTCAATTTTTGCTGGTTTTGTTAATTTAGCAATCTCTTCCACCCAAGCAATAAGCTTAGGGTGACGAACGAATTCTGGTGCGTTCACTTGGGTCATGGTGAGGCCTATCTCAAATGTGTACAAATTAGATGTACAAAGTACAATCCGAGCAATAAAAAATATCGCCCAGATGAAATATGAAAAAAAGTGGCTGTATTAAAGCATAAAATGATAAAAAAAATAAGACCAAAGAAGTGCTAGATTTCTTTTGGAATATAATGCTATTTTATTTATAAATATAAATAAAACAACAAGATAAAACTAAATATTTGAATTATTGACTCTATTTATTTAAATGATGGATGGTATTTATTTTAAAAATTAATATTAAAATCATTATCTTAATTTTATAAGACCTCTAATATTCATTATTGATTAAATAAATGGTTGCCATTTGAATTTTACATAAAGCCACTGTTAATTGTCTATGAATTGGACAAAATGCCAATAGGCTTCAATGAAATTGCGCGAAAAATGTCTAATCAATCTAAACCCTTATCGCTGATTTTTAATCATAAAGCTGGTTTTCGCATACAGGGGCCAGAAGGCATTTATGAGCAGCTGATCGATATATTTTCAGCACAGGGTTATCAAACTAAAGCTTATGAAATCAATGATTCACAGCAATTTGATAGAATTATGACTAAGGTGCTTGAACAGCATTTGGCATCTAGCGAGTCAGGAATCATCGTTGCGGCAGGCGGAGATGGCACTTTAAATACAGTCGCCAAACATGTGTTGAATACGCAAATTCCTGTCGGTATTTTGCCTTTAGGGACTTTTAACTATGTGGCGAGATTATTGGGGATTCCGCTGGATTTGCTTGAAGCGGCAAAAGTGATTGCGACAGGACAGCCACAACGTATGAATGTTGCCCGGATCAATCAGGAAATTTATCTGAATAATGCCAGTCTGGGTCTATATCCTTTATTTATTAAAAAACGTGAAGACTATAATCGTATTTTTGGTCGCTTACCGCTACATGCCTATACTTCTGCACTGGATGTTTTAATTCGCGACCGTAAAGAATTAAAACTAAAAATCTGGGTGGATCAAAAGAAATATCCGGTAAAAACACCACTGATTTTTTTTGGCAATAATCCCTTGCAACTGGCGGATATGAAAATGCGCATTGCAGAAGCGGCTGAAAAAGGCAAAGTGGCGGGAGTTGTAGTTTCTAAAAGTGATAAGCTTACTTTATTTAAGCTAGTGTATCAGCTGATTCGTGGCAAGATTGACCAGGCATCGGATGTTTATAGTTTTGCAGCCGATCAAGTTCGAATCGAATCCCGAGCCAAGAAACTGATGGTAGCGATTGATGGGGAAATTGTGGAAATGGCCCCGCCACTCAATATTTCTGTATTAAAAGATAGCCTAAACGTAATGGTGCCACATGATCCTGCATCTGTCTGATCTGCATTTTGGAACAGAGAAGCCGGAGTGTTTAGAAGCGATTCGGCATTTCTGTCAGACCCATCCACTTGAAGCCGTCGTCATCAGTGGTGACCTGACTCAGCGCGCACGTTTGGGTCAATTCTTTGCCTGCAAAAAATTTTTAGATCAGCTCTATACGCCTTATATGGTGATCCCGGGGAATCATGATATTCCGCTCTATCATTTGTGGAATCGGTTTTTCAATCCATTTACCCGTTACCAGATTTTTTTTGGTGAATTGGAGCCAATATTTGAAACTGAAAATTTTTATCTGATTGGGGTGAATTCGATCCGACGTCGATATCATACCAAAGGGCATTTATCCCTTGAGCAGATTCAGCGTATTGACCTGACGCTGGCGCAGGCGCCTGCGTCCAAATTAAAAATCATTGTCAGCCATCAGCCTTTTTATGTACCCTTTCAAAATAAGCGCGGTTTCAAGGACAGTCCACTGATGGCCAAAATTGCTTTAGAGGCCTGGGCAGAGCATGGTCTGTTTGCGCTGTTACATGGGCATCTGCATCAACCCGCAATTTATGATTTGAATCAGATGTTCGGACTAGGGGTGGATCATCCTGTATATGATGTGCATGCGGGGACTTCTGCGTCAAATCGTCTACATAAAGATGAACCTAACAGTTTTAATCTGATTGATGCCACAGGAAAAATTTCTCAATATTTGTTCGACGAAGCGGCGCAAGCCTTTTCGTTGAAAGCCGATCTGCTGAATAAATAGACGAAAACCTATGATTCGTTAAAAAAAACCAATTTTTTTTCATTTTTGCCCTTGAAGCGTTTTATTCCATCTCCATAAAAGTGACATCAAAAATTTTTGATGATGACCCATGGAATAATTAAGTCGTCATCAGTGACCTAAAAAAGACTTAGTCTGATGGAGTTATTTATGAGCAACATTCGTCCATTACATGACCGCGTTGTTATTCGTCGTGTTGAAGAAGAAACTAAAACAGCTGGAGGCATTTTACTTCCAGGTTCGGCTGCTGAGAAACCTGCTCAAGGTGAAATCATTGCAGTTGGTAATGGTCAAATCACTGATAATGGCGTACGCGCGTTAGACGTAAAAGTTGGCGACAAAGTATTGTTCGGTACGTATGCAGGCACTACTGTAAAAGTAAACGGCGAAGAGCTTTTAATCATGAAAGAATCTGACATTTTAGCGGTATTAGAAGCTTAATCTGCGCTAAAAAAGTTTTATTCGTTCCAAATCAGATTTTGTAAAGATACAACAATATTCGGAGTCAAATATGTCAGCTAAAGACGTAAAATTTGGTGATTCAGCTCGTTCAAAAATGATTGCTGGTGTAAACACCCTTGCAGATGCAGTAAAAGTTACGCTTGGCCCTAAAGGCCGTAATGTGGTAATCGACCGTTCTTTTGGATCACCGCACATCACTAAAGATGGTGTCACTGTTGCCAAAGAAATTACGCTGAAAGACAAGTTCGAGAACATGGGTGCTCAACTGGTTCGTGAAGTTTCTTCAAAAACTAACGATATCGCAGGTGATGGTACAACGACTGCGACTGTATTGGCACAAGCAATTTTGAATGAAGGCATCAAGTCAGTAACAGCGGGTATGAACCCAATGGACTTGAAACGCGGTATCGATATTGCGGTACGTTCTGTAGTTGAAAACATCAAGGCAACTGCAAAACCAGCATCAGACTCTAAAGCGATTGAGCAAGTAGGTTCGATCTCTGCTAACTCTGATACGACTGTAGGCCAGCTGATTGCGCAAGCAATGGAAAAAGTGGGCAAAGAAGGCGTAATCACTGTTGAAGAAGGTTCAGGCTTCGAAGATTCGCTTGACGTAGTTGAAGGTATGCAGTTTGACCGCGGTTATATTTCTCCGTACTTCGCGAACAAGCAAGATACTTTAACAGCTGAACTTGAAAATCCATTCATTCTTCTTGTTGATAAAAAAATCAGCAATATTCGTGAGTTGATTACAGTACTTGAAGCTGTTGCTAAAACTGGCAAACCGCTTTTGATCATTTCTGAAGATGTTGAAGGTGAAGCGCTTGCGACGCTTGTTGTCAACAACATGCGCGGTATTATCAAAGTATGTGCGGTGAAAGCACCTGGTTTTGGTGATCGTCGTAAAGCTATGCTTCAAGACATCGCGATCTTGACTGGCGGTACTGTGATTTCTGAAGAAATCGGCATGCAGCTGGATCAAACGACGCTTGATCACTTGGGTACAGCACATAAAGTAACTGTATCTAAAGAAAATACTGTAATTGTAGATGGTGCTGGTAATGCTGGCCAAATCGCTGACCGTGTACAGCAAATCCGTGCACAGATCGAAGAATCTACTTCAGAATATGACAAAGAAAAACTTCAAGAGCGTGTAGCGAAACTTGCTGGCGGTGTTGCTGTCATCAAAATCGGTGCTGCAACTGAAGTTGCAATGAAAGAGAAAAAAGACCGTGTAGATGACGCGCTTCATGCGACTCGCGCTGCGGTTGAAGAAGGTGTCGTTGCGGGTGGTGGTGTTGCACTAGTACGTGCTGCATCTGCACTTGAAGGCGTAACAGGCGCGAATGATGACCAAAACGTAGGTATCAACATTCTTCGTCGTGCGATTGAAGCACCGCTTCGTCAAATCGTATCTAACGCAGGTGATGAGCCTTCTGTAGTGATCAACGCTGTGAAGAATGGCGAAGGTAACTTCGGTTATAATGCTGCAACTGGCGAATATGGCGATATGCTGGAAATGGGTATTCTTGACCCTGCTAAAGTAACGCGTTCTGCACTTGAGCACGCGGCTTCTGTTGCTGGCTTGATGCTGACCACTGAATGCATGATCACTGAAATCCCAGAAGACAAACCTGCAATGCCTGATATGGGTGGCATGGGTGGTATGGGCGGCATGATGTAATTCATCATCCGAGCATTTCATAAAAAATCCCCGCAATAGCGGGGATTTTTTATGCGTTTACAAAATTATGATGCGGACTTTTTAACTAATTTATAATTTAAATTACTGTCAATTTTTTTACCTGATTTCATCTCGCGTGCTTCAACAAAATTTTCACCAACAAAGAATTTACGGTTTTCAGCTTTGTTATCTAATGTGATGATTGAAGGATCTTGAGGGTCAAAACTGAAACTACCTTTAGTTTCGGTCTCATTATTTCCAGCTTTACCTAAATATTCCTCATTTAGCTCATAGGTTTTATCCGGATTGAGATCTAGCTCGACCTTAATCCCTTCACAGTCAGCACAAGGAAAAACGCCTTTGTATTCACCTACCCAATCTAGCGAGGTCTCCGCGCTATCAGCACGGTTCACACTGGTATTCGCGTTATTTTGCTCCATCATGGCTGGGCTGGATTGAGCATTATTGTTCATCGGCTCATTATCATTAGGCTTTGAACAGGCGGTTAAAGCTCCTGCAATAACGACTGCTATTGCAGCAGTAAGCGTTAATTTTTTCATTGTTTTGACCCTATTAAATTATTTGTTATGAATTACATTAAAAGTAGTCAGTACAGATAAATAGGGCAATCTTGTTAAAGTTTGATTCATTAGGTGAATCAGGCCAGAGTTATTGATAAGTGAGCAGGATTTAAGAATTTTTAGCCAAGTTTAAAGTCACTTTATGCTGTTTCGTTAACCAATTCTGAACGCTATGATTAGAAAATAATGATAATGCGGAGGGGATAATGAAATTAGAACAAGAAAATAATCTGATTGCAAAAATTTATGATGCTGCTGTATTACCATCTTTGTGGCTGGACGTGATCAAAGATATCGTGAGCTATACTAAAAGTAAGAGTGCAATTTTTACCGGTCTGGATCAGCTTAATCCAGGCTATGACTTTGTCTATACGCACAATATCCCGAATGAAAGTCTGGCCGCTTATCAAGAGGAGCGTATCAGAGTGATTGATATGAAACTGCATATGCCCTTATGGAATGCGATCGAGATGGGCGATGCTTTAAGTCATAACTGTCAGCACTATGCAGAACAGCCGGGTACGGATCACTATGTGTTCTATGAGAAGTGTTTAAAGCCTGGCGGTGTATCTTATCTGGCGGGAGTATTGCTGGATCGGGGGAATTATCGTTGGGCGGTACTGGGTATTCATCGTGCTCCTGAAGTACAGCCTTTTGAACAAGTTGAGCTGGATTTTCTAAGACGTATCAGTATTCATTTACGCCGGGCTTTGCAAATTCACCGGCAAATCAACTTGATTCAGCAAGATAATTTAAGCCTGTATACCGTATTGGATAGTTTAAAAACGGGGATTGTACTGCTCGATCAAAACCTGTGTTTAAGTTATTCCAATCCTGTTGCGCAAAAGATGCTTGATCAAAGTTCATGTCTGGATCTGGATATACATAACCGTCTAAAAACCAATTATGCTCAGCAGATACGTTTTGATCAGCTATTAGAAAGTGCTTTGCTGGAAGATACGACCATTCAGACTGAAGTGGGTGGAGTCCTGGCGTTGAGTGATGGGGCAGGCTCACAATTCATGCTGACGGTGGTGCCATTTAAAAAATTAAGAAATATGCAACATTTACAGTCTGCTCAGCATCAGATTGCCTTATTTATGACAGATAAAAACCAGCATTATTCCCTGTCAAGAGCTTACCTACAACAGTGTTACCAGCTTTCCAAACGAGAGTTTGATTTATGCGAGTTGTTAATTAATGGTTATAAAATAGAAGATATTGCAGAACAGTGTGGCATTACGTTGAGTTCGGTACGGACGTATTTTAAAAATATTTATGAAAAAACCAAATGTTGTTCGCAAATCGAACTGATGCATTTATTGATGGGCTGTACCATTCAATTTGAACATATTGATTAAACCGGCCTGAATTTCATATTCAAGCCGGTTTATATGGGTTATTTAACACGTTGTAAAGTTACAGGATCTTCACCTTGCGGATGTAAGATAAGATTGTTGTTAGATATATTGATGCTTGCAATTGTCTTGCTGCCATTTGAACTATCTTGTAATCCACCACACTCGTTGGTATCGAATAATACCTCGGTTGTGGTGAGAGTATTTGCTGACAATGTATATTTGCCATATTCAATCCCTGGCCAACCACAATCATCTCCGCCTTCAGTGTCTAGGAAGAAATAATAGTTATTATCAAAGAAAGCAAATAGGTGCGTTTCATTGAGTCGCCACGTGCCGACGAGACTATTAGACTGCTTAACCCGATTTAAACGGTATTCAGTACTAAAGCCTGGTTCAGTAAGAATTAATTGAGTTCCATTATAGTTTAAAGAATAAGGTTTATTCTCGGCAGGATGTGAAAGTCCCCATTCACCATTGGTGTCATGCAGGATTTCCGGTTCAATCACGGTTGTTGTTGTGACCACTCTCATCTTTTGCTTCTGCTTCACCTAGTGCATAGCGTCCATCTTCCAGAATGTGAATCAACACAGCAGTGTTATCGGTACGGTTAATCTCCCACGTACCGGCAATATCTTTATAGAAGGTCGTTTGGAAGTGTGCTTTAGCGTCCTCTTCATTCACTAACTTTCCTTCAGGAATTACTGTTTTGACAATGGCTTCATTTTTAAAGTCATTATAAGGTTGGTCAAAATTAATACTCTGGTTTTTTAAGGCATCTGTAGTGGCCGTACTAATTTGAAGTTTGTCATCTTTATCATCTCCATCTAAGGATTGTAAAAATACCAGTAAGTTAAGGCGAGCATTTTCAGTCTCAGCTAAATCCAAAGGGGTAACACGTTCTTTGGCTTCAATTTCATCACCGAGTTGAACATCACCAATATAAAATTTAACCGTTTCTCCTTCATTGAAGTTAAATTCACCATCGTCATTGGTAAAACCTGTAGCACCACTACTTGTGACATAGCGTACTCCAGAAATCACAGCATCCGTCAGCACCCCTGTCTGGGTTCCAATATTACTTGCAGGAGGTGTACTTGAGTTATCATCCGAACCGCCGCAGGCACTAAGTAACCCCGCTAAAGCAAGGCAAAGTAAAGTTTTTTTCATTAGAATCTTCCTGAAATTTATAATGTGGATTCAGTATAAAAAGACCCCCATATTTGCCATATCCCAAAATTAGGAGGTCAAGAGCTTTTTAATGCATGAATTCTTTAAATTGGAAAGAAATTCCTATTTATATGGGGAAGTAATCTGAACTATCCGTAAATTGATGTGTGAGATAAGTTGAAGGCGGTAAAAATAATCAACTAATTATACAAATATAGATTAATTGTTTATTTATTGCTCATAGAACACTATCTATATTTGTCTAGGTTGCTAAAATTCGCGCAATTTTGAATAGAATTGGTGCGTGACGTGTTTGAGAAGTTAGCAGAACAAAGCCTGAACCTGATGGGTTGGGAAATTGATAACCATTGGCCCCTAGATTTAGACCAATGTGTCATGATTGCTGCTCCTCATACCAGTAATTGGGATGCATTGTATGCGCGACTGGCCTTAAAAGCATTGGGCGTAAATGTTCGCTTAACCATTAAAGATAGTTACATGAAATTGCCATTTGGGCCTTTTGTGCGTGCTATGGGCGGTATCGGGATTGATCGCCGTCCTAAACAGCCGGGTGAGCCTCGTCCGAGCATGGTTCAGCTGATGACAGACTTATTCAAGACTCATCCTAAACTGGTCATGCTGGTCACGCCAGAAGCAACGCGTGCAAAGCAGGAACAGTGGAAGACAGGTTTTTATCATGTAGCGATTAATGCAGGTGTGCCGATTGCATTGGCCTATATGGACTATGCCAAGAAGAAAACTGGCGTAGGTAAAATCGTTTATCCGACAGGGGATTATGAAAAAGATATGGCAGAAATCATGGCATTTTATGCAGAGATTCAACCAAAATTCCCTGAATGCTTTAGTGTAGATCAGCGCTATTATCAGAATTAAAATTGAGTTGAAAAAAAGCAGGAAAATTCTCCTGCTTTTTTATTGCCTAATCATCATGAAGATTGACAGACTTAAGATGCATTTTCAGAAGTCGGCAAAATTCCACCCAGATTTTGGCAGGCATCTTTATACAGGTCATATTGCTGTTCCACCACTTCATGCAGTGGCAGGTCAAACAGCTCTTCACCCTGATGATACTGTTTGATATAAGATTCGACTTTGGATTTGCTGCTATACAAGATCTGCTGATAATAGTCGGTCATACTGCTATGTGGCATTTGGGCGGTATCTACCTTTGCACAGTGGAAATTTTGCAGTAATTGTTCTGATTTTTTTAAATCGCTGGACATACAACCTGCCAGCAGCAAGGTACTGAGCAATGTCGTGATAAATTTCATGGAAAGTAGACTAAAGGTTTTATGGGAGCGCACTATTGTAGAAGTAAAACCCGGTCACAAAACCTTTTTAATCTACTAAATGGTTAAAAAATAGAACAACAGAATTTAAAAATTCAAGTCCATTCTCTAAACATCTAACCTTTAACTAAGCCGCCATCTACGATCAGGTTTTGTCCTGTGATGGCACGTGAATAAGGTGACAAAAACAGCAGGATTGCAGCAGCAAATTCTTCGGGTGTAATCACACGGCGTAAAGGGGTCGATTGAGCAATCAGATCAAAGACAAAGTCAGGTGTGGCCTTACTGGCATCCGTTGTTTGTAACAGACCACCAGAGAGCATATTCACATTAATGCCATATTGTCCCAAGTCTTGCGCCGTGGTACGGGTAAAGGCCAATAAAGCGGCTTTGGCAGCGGTATAGTCATGATAAGGAACCACCGGATTTTGTACCAGGTTTGTACCAATATTCACGATCCGGCCGAAGCCTGCCTGTTTCATGTCATCCAGAGCGGCTTGCGTGGTATTTAACGCAGCCTGTACTGCACCGCTAAATTGCTGTTGCAACATGTCCCAAGTCAGCGTTTCTACTTTAGGGCGTGCATCACCATTAAATTCAAACTGAATCAGTGCGTTATTGATTACAGCATGAATTGCTTCGCCGAAATGGGTTTTAGCCGCGGCAAATAAAGCGCGGACCTGATCAGCTTGGGTCACATCTGCCTGGTAAATAAATACCTGTTCAGGATATTGCTGGGCTAGCTGTTCAGCTTGCTGCTGACTGCTATGATAATTTACGATCACGCGCGCGCCCTCAGCCAGTAAAGCCTGAGTAATGGCTAAACCCAAACCACGTGCACCGCCAGTAACAAGAACGATCTGATCACGAATCTGCATAATGATGATCTATATTGCGAAAGATTGGCCTTAACATAGCAGTTATTTCACCGGATTCAAGCTTTAGCGGGGGAAGACAGACTCAGCTTGATCTTGTATTTAAATGAATTGGGACGCCAATAGAAAACAGCCTGCACTAAAGAGTAAACTTAAAATCATGCGTTTAAACAGTAGTTCTGAAATTTTATAAAATAGCTTTGCGCCTAAAATTGCCGGAATACTCACAAAAACAATCAGCAATGCCAGATAGGGTAAATGGCTTTGATTGATCAGGCCTTGCCATAGATACGTACCCAGCGTGAAGAGTTGAATTGCAAAATTAAAGTGCCGTAAAATATAGCGCTGCTGGGCTTTGGGTAATTGTTTTAACATCACCCAGGCCGAAGGAATCGCACCGCAAAAACCGCCCAATCCTCCTAATATGCCACCAATTAAACCGATGCAGCTATCAGCCAATTTTCCTGAATTCTGAATTGTTTTGAATTGCGGATTGAATAGCATCACCGGACACCACAGTACCAGAAAAAATCCCAAGATCATCTTAAAGGTATCTGCTTGAATGATCTGCAACAGATAAGTACCCAGCGGCACGCCAATCAGACCAGCAATCAGATAAGGCAGCACCAACTGCCTGGATAAAACTAGCTGCTTTTTTTCCTGACTGAGTGAAATCACATGACTCCAGATCGAGGCAAATACCAGCAAGGGCGCGGCCAGTTGCGGAGGCAGCACCCAGACCCAGAAAGACATGGCGATCAGGGCAAAGGCAAAGCCGGTCAGCCCCTGGACAAAACCTGCGACCATTGCACCAAGAATAAATAACAGCCAAGTCATAAAGATCAGGTCATAAGCAAAGGCAGCAGTATTCTCAAGATTTAAACAAAAGCCAAGCTTCCATTTAGCTGGATTTATGCAAATGAAAGTTCAAATTCTCATAAAAGCATGAATGCTAATTAAGAAAAAAGAGGTTTACGGCCATGCATAAAACATGCATAAATCTCTACAAGAGTGCAACAATGGCTCCGTTCACTCTCCATGAACTCGCCTGATACTGACAGAGTGCAGTAAGAGGTGATGGACATGATGAAAAAAGTGATATTACTTTCTGTATTGGCTGTGTCATTAACCGGTTGTGTGGTTGATCCTTGGGATGATGATTATCGTGGCAACAGAGATCGTAATGGACATTATGATCGAGATGATCGAGACCACAGAAATCATGACTGGAAAAATAAGGACCATAAAGATCATCGGGATTGGAAACGTGACCGAGATAACCGCGACTGGCGCCGTGATCGTTAATCACAGTCTTTAAATTTGACTGACTACAATGACAAAAAGGATTCCACTGAGGAATCCTTTTTTAATGGCTCTTCAAAACAATTTAAATCAAGAAATACTTTTTTGATAAAGCCCCGCACGAACTGTACCGGCTTTGGTATTTTTAATTAAACGCCATGAGGACGGTAATTTAAGTAATTGTAAATCACGATCTGCTTCTACATAAATATAGGCATTGTCCTTGATCAGAGGATCTGCCTTTAGCGCTAGTTCTTCCCATAAATCCAGGCTATATGGCGGATCTAGAAAAACCAGATCAAACTGTGCCTGAAGGGTAGACAAAGCTTGCTGCGCCGTAGCCACTTTTAATTGTGCACGTGCTTTGGTGACTTTTAAAAGTTCCAGATTTTGGGTCAGAAATTGTGCCTGAGTACGATCCGGCTCAATCATCACCACTGATGCAGCACCACGCGATAATGCCTCAAACGCCAATGCCCCAGAACCGGCACAAATATCCAACACCTGGGCATTTTGTACATTCCACATCAGCCAGTTAAACAGTGTTTCCCGAACACGGTCAGGCGTCGGGCGCAAACCTTCAATGCTGGCAAAAGGCAATTGGCGGCGTTTCCAGTCACCACCAATAATTCGAAGTTGGTTTTTCATCTTTAGTCTCGCTCTACTGGTGTAGGAGCAGGTGTTGCTGCGGGAGATGCAGTCGTATTTGCAGAAGTCGGAGCAATCATTTCGGGCTGGCCACGGGCTGGAACGGCACTAGATGCTGCATCTTGACTTAACATCCCTGCACCACTTGGCAATTCAGCTGGCTTGATTCCGGCCGTCATCAGACCCCCACTTAATTGATGGCCTTGTGGGCGTACCGGATTTTTATCTTTATGCAGCAACCAGTAATCAAAAATTGGACGGGCCAGAGCCGTTGCGGCACTACCACCGCGACCATTTTCCAAAATGACTGCAATCGCAATTTCAGGATTTTCAGCAGGTGCAAAACCGACAAACAAACCATGATCCAGCTGACGATCGGTCAATAAGGATTCATTATAACGCTTGCCTTGAGCAATACTTTTCACCTGTGCCGTACCGGTTTTTCCGGCAATAGAATATTGTAAGCCGCTTTTAATGCCTCGGCCTGTACCGGATTGAATTACGTCCACCATCGCATCACGCATCTTGATCCAGTCTTCTTCCTGACCATTAAAATCGATCTTGCCATGGGTGCCATTATGCATCTTGAACGGTTTGGCACCGCGACTTTCACGCAAAACATGGGGAATGACTTTATTGCCATGATTGGCAGTAATGGCAGTGGCCATAGCCAGCTGTAATGGCGTTGAAGTAAAAGCACCCTGACCAATACTGACAGAAATGGTTTCACCACGTGACCATTTGGCCTTGCGGGTACGCATCTTCCATTCCGGGTTTGGATACAGTCCTGAGCTTTCACTTGGTAAATCCACCCCGGTTTTTTCGCCAAAGCCAAACTGACGCATCCAGGTATTCATTTTTTCAATGCCCATCCGGTAGGACATGACATAGAAATAGGTATCACAGGAGACGACCTGCGCCTTATGCATATTCACTGCACCATGCCCGGATTTTTTATGGTCACGGAAACGGTGACTGTCTCCCGGCAGACTGAAATAGCCTGGATCAGAAATAGTGGTATCCCAGTCTACCAGCCCATGATGCAGACCACCGAGCGCAAACATTGGTTTGATAGTAGAGCCAGGTGGATAAACTCCTTGTACCGCACGGTTATATAAAGGTTGATCAAGGTTATCGCGCAGGAATGAATAATCTTTGGTGCTGATCCCGGTCACAAACAGGTTCGGGTTAAAACTTGGACTAGATACCAGTGCCAGAATTTCCCCAGTTTTAGGATCCATCGCCACAATCGCGCCACGACGCCCAGCCAGTTGTTCTGAAGCTACCACCTGCAAACCGTAATCCAGTGACAGGAACAGATCATTACCACGCACTGGGTCTTTACGACCCAGATGACGCAGCACATTACCAAAGGCATCTGCTTCTACCGATTCATTTCCTGGCACACCATGCAGCAGCTCTTCATAGGATTTTTCCACCCCGATCTTTCCAATCAGGTTGGTTCCGGCATAGAGATCCTTATCAATGGCTTTCAGTTCTTTGTCATTAATACGACCGACATAACCGATCACATGTGCGAACAGATCGCCATGCGGGTAATAGCGAGTCATCTGGGTTTCAATATTCACGCCCGGAAACTGATATTTCACTTCACTGAAACGCGCAATATCATTTTCATTCAGATTGAGCTTGATTGAAACCCGCTCGGTCTTACGCGCTGTTTTAATCCGGGTTTGAAAGCGTTCCAGGTCTTCTTCGGTCAGTTCCAGAATCGGTTTCAGGCGTTCGAGTGTTTGATCGATATCCTGTACGTCAGCACGACTTAAAGTGGCAGTAAATACTGGGTAATTATCGGCCAGCAGAACGCCGTTTCGGTCATAAATATAACCACGCGCTGGAGGTAGGGGTTGCAGACGAATCCGGTTTTCATCAGAAGCTGTAGTAAAACTTTCAAAGTTGAACAGTTGCAAATAGGCATAGCGGCTGACCAGCAGCAGCATAAATAAAATGACAATACCAATAGAAATCAAGACTCGACTGCGATAGATGCGCTTTTCTTGTTGTGCATTTTTTAAAGGAAAGTGCTGCTTCATACGCGATCGACTTAAGACCTGAGAGTGGGAGAAAAGAATCAAAGTGGAGTATTCTAACGCAACTGCACTTGATTTGATAATGAAAAACTGACCCTGTAATCAGTTCTATAAGCTTTGACTTTGCAGACATTAAAATTGTAAAGTGCTGTATATAAGAGTTGTGATAATTCTGCTAGAGTAAAATCTAATAAAAATAGGACTATACCAAAAACTATAATTAAGGAAGATGGTGAAAGAATGAACAAGGTTTACCCTTTGTTAGCATTTGCATTGTGGGCGAACGGGGCTTATGCACATGATCAAATGAGTACTACTACAACTAAAATAGAGCTTGCTCGGGCAAAAGATTTTAACGTGGGCGTAGGTTTTACCCAGAAATTACTCCATCTCAATACTGAATGGGTGAACCCTTATGGGATTGCTTATGTGAAAGGTGGTGTTTTTCTGGATGATGATCGTACGATTGGCGGCCAGGTAGGCTTTCGTTATCCTGCACACCTGACCGGCAAAGACAAAAATGGTTATTATGCCGGGGTTTATGCCGGTCATATCGATAGCAAACAGGTTGATGGCGAGTATGAAGGCCGTTTAGGTGCTGGTATTGATTTGGCCTATGTTTTGCTTAGTTCAGAACGGATCAGCAGTTTTAGTATCGGGATCGGTGCCGGAGAGAAACTCGAAGACCGAAATGGTCGTGCTGTGGCTGAAACAGAACCCCGGCTACAATTTTCCTATACTTTAAGTATCGGTTTATAGACAAAATATTCGACCTTATTAATATGTGTATTCTGTGAACAAAAAATTAAATATGGAAGTTATGCATGCTTGAGTACGTCAACGAGTTGTGGCAAACCTTTGTAAACCGCCCGGATTTTTGGGCCGTGCTCAGCATTATTCCAGTGACTGCATTTGTAACCTGGGCTCACGTCTGGATGGCGCTGAAAATGGTCTTTTATCCGATCAATTTTTGGGGTTTCCATCTCGGGCCTTTACCTGTGGGCTGGCAAGGGATTGTGCCACGCAAAGCTGGACGTATTTCAGGCATTATTACCGATAACACACTGTCAAAATTAGGCTCTATCCGCGAATTTTTACAGGCGATGGATCCGGATGATATGGCACGCATCATTGGCGAGCAGGTCGGTTTCGAACTGGAACACCTGATTGATGAAGTGATGATGGATCGCAATGCGGTGCTCTGGGAAAACCTACCTTTTGCTATTAAGCGCAGAATTTATGCACAAGCACAAAAACAAATGCCGGCAATTTTGCGTGAATTAGTGACTGAGCTGACCATGAACGTCGAGTCACTTGTAGATATGCGTGAAATGGTAGTGAGCCAGATGGAAGGCGACCGTCGCTTGATGGTGCGTATGTTCCTGAAGGTGGGTCAAAAAGAGATCAATTTTATCTGGCATATCAGTGCCCTCATCGGGATGTTCTTTGGGATTTTCCAGATGATTGTCTGGTTTGTAGTGCCGTGGCACTGGACTGTACCGTTCTGGGCTGCGATCTGGGGCATTTTGACCAACTGGATCGCGATCTGGATGGTATTCAACCCACTCTATCCACACCCAGTAAAGTACCCGCAATTCTTTGCCCGTACCACAAATCGCAAGTTTCCGTGGATTAAGCCGGTGATTCCTCGTATCGGCACCTATAACATACAAGGCGCATTTATGAAACGTCAGGATGAAGTCTCTGACGTCTTCGCAAGTGTAGTCACAGAAGACCTGATTACGTTAAAATCGATCATGACCGAGATGATGTATGGCGGCAGAAAAGACAAAACCCGCCGCATTATCAAACGTCATATTAATGAAATTATGGAAACACCCCTGGTTCGGACCTCTTTACAGCTGTCTTTAGGACCAAAAGAGTATGCAAAACTCAAGACGGACTTGATCGATCGCTCGATTGAAATTACGATGGTACCTGTATGCGACCCAGCATTTAATGCGAGCCGTGCACAGAAAATCTATCAAATGTTTAGAGACCGCATACGTGAGTTGACTCCGAAGGAGTTTCAGAATCTTTTACGTCCTGCATTTCAGGAAGATGAATGGATTCTGATTTTATTGGGTGGGGTAACCGGTTTTGTCGCGGGTTTAATCCATTTGTTTGTGGCTTTCTTATAATGAGATGTCGGGGGACACAATCGGGTGATTGTGGTCGTGGCGTCATACATATTGTTTAAATGAGGATGTTTATATATGCGCATTATCTTACTCGGACCACCTGGAGCAGGTAAAGGTACACAAGCTCAGTTGATCTGTAAGCGCTACAATATCCCACAAATTTCAACCGGTGATATGCTCCGTGCTGCAATTCGTGAAGGAACTGAATTAGGTCTACAAGCTAAAAGTGTCATGGACAATGGCGGTTTGGTTTCTGATGAGTTGATCATTGGTCTGGTGAAAGAGCGCATTGCGCAACCTGACTGTGTAAACGGCTGCATTTTTGATGGTTTCCCGCGTACCATTCCTCAAGCAGAAGCCTTGGAAAAAGAAGGCATTGCAATTGATCACGTGATTGAAATTGATGTACCAGATGAAGAAATCGTACAACGTCTTTCTGGCCGTCGTCAGCATCCTGCATCTGGCCGTGTCTATCACATCGTTTACAACCCGCCAAAAGTGGAAGGTAAAGATGACGAAACGGGTGAAGATCTGGTTCAACGTCCTGATGACCAAGAAGCAACCATTCGTAAGCGTCTAGGTTCTTACCATACTGAAACCGAGCAACTGGTTGGTTTCTACCAAGGCCGTGCAGCGTCTGGTGAAAATGCACCAACTTATGACAAGCTAAATGGTTTACGTCCAATCGATGAAGTTCAAACTGATCTTTTCGCGATTCTGGATCAGGCAAAATAATCGGCTGACGATGATTTTGACAATCGGAGAGCCCTAAGTCATATTAGGGCTCTTTTTTATTGCGTATTTGAACAGGGTACTTGTTGCTATGAAATTTGGCGTATTGGTGTTGATGGTAGTCTTTCTGGCAGTATTGGTAGGTCTGTTCTATTTCAGTTTTAAAATGCTCAACAAAGTACGTCAGGAAGAACGTGCTGAAAATGCAGCAAAGCGACCTGAGCGCCAGCTCCATCCAAAATTACAAGCCGAACTTGAACAGCGCAAGCAGCAGGAAAAGGCTGAACAAGATCAGGATAAATAATCCATAATAGTTCAGCTCAGCTAAGAATTTGGTTTGAACGAAAAGCACTCTTCTCATAGTCGATAAAAAGGTGACACATTGGTCACCTATTTTTATCCCAGCTTGATCACGCCGTTCTATTCAGCAAGCTCAATATTTTTCACTGCAATTTGGCGGGCTGCACCAAATTCAAACCGATCCGGCCAGTTACACACATCGGATACTACACATTCATGACATTTCGGTTTGCGCGCAATACACGTATAACGACCGTGTAAAATCAGCCAGTGATGTGAATCAATGATAAATTCCTTGGGAATGACTTTGACCAGACGGTGTTCAACTTCCAACACATTTTTGCCAACCGCTAGTCCGGTACGGTTACCTACCCGGAAAATATGGGTATCAACCGCCATGGTCGGCTGACCAAAGGCCGTATTCAGTACCACATTCGCCGTTTTACGACCTACACCCGGCAGGGCTTCTAAGTCTGCACGATTGTCCGGTACGATGCTGTTGTGCTTCTGAATCAGCATCTCGCAGGCTTTAATCACGTTGACCGCTTTCGAGTTATATAAACCAATGGTCTTGATATATTCCTTCAAGCCGTCCACACCTAGCGCATAAATGGCTTCCGGTGTATTGGCGACTGGAAAGAGTTTGTCTGTGGCTTTGTTGACGCTGACATCGGTAGCTTGAGCAGAGAGCGTGACCGCGACCAGTAATTCAAAGGGATTGGAATAATTCAGCTCAGTTTTTGGGTTAGGCCGCTGTTCACGCAGGCGTTCAAAAAAGGTCTGAATCTGCTTTTTGGTCATGTTTTTAACGGGCTTGGCCTTTGCTGTGGTCATGTTCTATCCCTGTAAAGCCTGTAATTGCTGTGTCAGTTCTTCCAGTTGGGTGCGTTTTCGGGCATCTTCACGAACCGAAAGCTGTTTTTCCAGTTTTTTAATTTGGGTACGTAGTTTTGCCAGTTCAATCGTGGTCTTGGAATCGAAAGCTACAGGTGCATTCTCTGGCTTGCTCGCGACTTCAATCACAGGAAGTTGCTCATTTAAAGCAGAGAAACGGGCAAACAGGGCAGTATCAATTTCTGCACGGACCACAGGTCCCTTACGATCGGTACGCCGTTTTTCTTCACGCTGGATGTGCGCATAGTAACGCTGACGCAGATCATCCTGTTCCGCAAGACGCTGTGCTTCAGTCGGCAAGGGTTGTTGATCTTCAACCAAATCGATGCAGTCTACCGGACAGGGGGGAATACATAACTCACAGCCCGTACATAGATCGGTCAGAATGGTGTGCATCAGTTTACCGGAACCAATAATTGCATCGACCGGGCAGGCGCTAATGCATTTGGTACAGCCAATACATTCATCTTCACGAATTACGGCTTTGATGCGCTGAGGACGACCATCGGCTTGAACTGGCCAGACACTTTCTTCAGCTTGAAGTTTAGGACGATTTAATAATGCAGCCAAAGCATCGGCAACAGGCTGTCCGCCCGGCACACATTTATTGGCATTTTCCCCCTCAGTAATCGACTGGGCATAAGGTAAACATCCGTCACGGTGACCGCAGAGTCCACATTGGGTTTGAGGGAGTAAAGCGTCAATCGATTGGACCAGAGAAATGGGCGAATTCATGTATAACCAGCGTTACTCATGGCAAGCATGAGAGAGTAAGTGAAACAAAATATGTCGATTCATCAATTTTAACATATTTTTAAACTCCTAAGTCGTGCGCAATTAAGGGTCAACTTGTGCCTTATTATTAGGCATAAATCTGAATCTAAGCCTTGATTCGATTGGCATTTCCTGACATAGAAAAAATTTTCATAATCAATATAAATATTTGTTATCAAATTAATTTTAAAGTATTTTCAAAAAAAGTATTGTAGATTAGTTACAAAAGATATTTAATATTTTGCGCCAAAATTTAACATTGATTGTAAATTTGACCAATTTTGATCCATTTTCTGCTGAGGATTAAGCGTTGAAATACAACACACTTAATGAGTTCCTAGATTACGTAAAATCACGTGATGCACATCAACCAGAATTTCTTCAAGCTGTAGAAGAAGTGATGACCAGTTTGTGGCCGTTCATTGAAAAGAACCCACAATACGCAGCACATGGTTTACTAGAACGTCTAGTTGAGCCAGAACGTGCGATCCAGTTCCGAGTTTCTTGGGTAGATGACCAAGGTCAGACTCAAGTAAACCGTGCGTTCCGCGTACAGTACAACTCAGCGATCGGTCCATTTAAAGGTGGTATGCGTTTCCACCCTTCAGTGAATCTTTCAATCCTAAAATTCTTAGGCTTTGAGCAAACATTTAAAAATGCTTTAACCACACTTCCTATGGGTGGCGGTAAAGGCGGTTCTGATTTTGACCCTAAAGGCAAATCAGAAGGCGAAATCATGCGTTTCTGCCAGGCTTTAATGATCGAGCTGTATCGTCACCTTGGTGCGAACACAGATATCCCTGCAGGTGATATTGGTGTAGGCGGTCGTGAAGTGGGCTACATGGCCGGCATGATGAAAAAATTAAGTAACGATACGGCATGTGTATTCACTGGTAAAGGTTTAACTTTCGGTGGTTCATTGGCACGTCCGGAAGCAACGGGTTACGGTACTGTGTATTTCGCTGAGGAAATGCTTAAGTCTCGTGGCGAAAGCTTCAAAGATAAAGTCGTTGCGATTTCAGGTTCTGGTAACGTTGCGCAATATGCTGCTGAAAAAGCAATGTACCTCGGTGCGAAAGTGGTTTCACTTTCTGACTCTGCCGGTACAGTTCACGTTAAAGACGGTTTCACTGAGGCGCTTCTTGCTGAAGTCATGGAACTTAAAAATGTAAAACGTGGCCGTATTTCAGAATTCGCGTCTAAACATGGTTTTGAATATCTTGAAGGACAACGTCCTTGGGGTATCCAGTGTGATATCGCATTACCATGTGCGACTCAAAACGAACTGGATGCAGACGACGCTGCTAAGCTTCTTGCAAACGGTGTGATCTGTGTGGCTGAAGGTGCGAACATGCCTTCTACACTTGAAGCGGTTGAGAAATTCGTTGAAGCGAAAATTCTTTATGCGCCAGGTAAAGCATCAAATGCAGGTGGTGTGGCAACTTCTGGTCTGGAAATGTCTCAAAACGCATTGCGTTTAGGCTGGACTTTCGAAGAAGTTGACGAGCGCTTACACGCGATCATGAAAGAAATTCACCGCAACTGCGTAAAATTCGGTACTAAGGAAGACGGTACTGTGAACTATGTAGACGGTGCAAACATTGCTGGCTTCGTAAAAGTGGCTGATGCAATGCTTGCTCAAGGCGTATTCTAAGTCTGACTTAGTCTAAGCTGAAAAAAACCGGGGCTGTTGCCCCGGTTTTTTTATATCTGGTATTTTTAGTCTTAGAGAGCATCCTTAACTATTTCACGCTCAACCGCCATATCAAAAATATAGGCATATTTCGATTGATCAGCTGCCGGATGCTTAATTTCAAAACGTTTAACCCGAATAATCTGCCGCTCATTCGGTGAGTGCTGAAAACCTTCAATCTGGTCATAAAATAAAGTCCAGTCCTTATCCACCTGAGTTTTTAGGCCATTCTGATCATATCTCACTTCTTTGACTTGCAAGCAGCTTTGTTGGGTCACACCGGTACAGGGTTTGGTGTCAGGAGCGATTTCCAGAAAAATTGTTTCAGCCTGACCTTGGTATTTGGTTTCCGGAGTCATTTTCCCGATAAATTCATACGCTTGACCATTTGCGGCCATCAATGTCAAAGTCGGCTTGTTAGGATCTGTTGCATTGAGCGTAAAAGGAATGTCACGCTTCTGTAAAAGCTGGCTGACAAAACGTTCCTGCTCCATCAATGCTGCATCGCAGGCCATTTCAGTGCCTACAACTTCGCTGGTGGTGATGATATTGTTTTTGGCTGACCAGGTCGTCCCGAGTCCATTACAGCCCGTCACGGCGCTCAGCCGGCCTTGAGCGTTGAAACTCAGTACGATTGGTCGTTCTAGTCCACGATTCAGTTCCCAGTGATAGGCTGGAAGAATCTGATCTGCATTTTTTTGTTGGATAGTGGCCACCGCAATATCTCCAGCTCGTTGAATATCACTGGACTGACAGGCTGCAAAAGTTAAAGGCAATAATGCCAGCACAATAAATTTTAATTTCATGGACTTATAATGAAGTATATAAAGTTCAAACAATAATAATGGATGTATTGCAAAAAAATATGGATACATTTCGCAGCTTTGAGTTGAAAAATGTATCCATCATTAAGATTTTAGCGCTGAAGCAAGATTAATCGAAGCGATAAATATCCATGCCGAGTGAACCCATGGTGAAACTGCTATGTACCAGACTAAAGCGCTGACCTGTGCCCATCGCAAAGAAAATTGGAGCAAAATGTTCCAGTGTTGGATGATTCCGTGCCATATGCGGAATATTGGACCAGTCCAGTACCGCGTCATAATCGCTATGCGTCAGTTTATGCACCACAAAATTACGGAAGCCAGAAGCCCATTCGGGTACATCAGCAGCCGTTCCATCCCAAGACAGTTCCCGTAAGTTATGGGTAATACTGCCTGAACCAATCAGCAGGATTTGCTGTTCACGTAAAGGTGCGAGACTTTGACCAATCTGATAAATCTCATCCGCACTCATCGACATGGGTAAGGAAATTTCTACCACGGGAATGTTGGCATCTGGATACATATGTAGCAGCGGCATCCATACACCATGATCACGCGGACGAGTACTGTTGGCATGTGCAGAAAAGCCGGCATTGGCCAGCAAGCCTAAGACTTTCTCGGCCAATTCAGGATTTCCCGGTGCAGGGTAGCGTAATTGATAAAGTTCAGGCGGGAAACCACGAAAATCATGCCAGGTCTCTGGGCGAATTGCGCTACTGACTTCCAACGCATCATTTTCCCAATGCGCAGACATCACAATAATCGCTTCCGGGCGTGGCAGATTTTCGCTCAAACGATGCAAGGCAGGACCCACTTGCTCAGGATTCAGCGCCAGCATAGGAGAGCCATGAGAAATAAATAAGCCGGGCAACGTTTGTAAGTTCATAAGTCAAACCACATCTGGAAAGATGCCTCAATAATGCATGAAAAATAGAAATAAGAGCAGGAGAGATTATTCAACAAAACGTTGCATATAAAGAACGCTTCAGCAAAATCATTAGCCTGCCCGATGGTAAGGATGGTTGTTATTGATACTCATGGCACGATAAAGCTGCTCGATCAGCATGACACGTACCAGTGGATGCGGCAGGGTTAACTTGGAAAGTGACCAGTGCCATGCAGCAGCTTTACGCACGGCTTCCGAGTGACCATCCGGCCCGCCAATCGCAAGTGCCACATCATTGCCTTCCAGCATCCAGCCTTTCATGGTTTCAGCCAGTTTTTCGGTACTGAATTCGCGTCCGCCCACTTCAAGCGCAATCAGAGTTTCATTCTGCTTGAGCGCATTTAAAATGCTGTCGCCCTCAATATTGCGGTATTTCAGAATATCCGCTTCAGAATCATTTTTCCCGCGCTTGGCCATCGGCAGCTCAATAATCTGGGTCTGTACAAAAGGCTGAATACGCTTGAAATAATCTTCAAAACCAGTCAGCACCCACGCTGGCATTTTTTGACCAATGGTCAGGATACGGATTTTCATACAGACAGATCAATAATTGGATACCTCATTATAACGATCAAACAACACGAAGTTGAGCTGGGAAACAAATTGAAATTGAAATGAGAGATTTAGTGTTGCTTTAATGTCCGTAGTTCAAGTATCCGCTTGATAAAGGAATGGAATAATAATAAATGCGGAACAGTGTCATGATAAAAGGATGTTGTACTGTGCTGCTGTTACTGATAGGCCTCATGGGGCCAAGTCTCTGTGCAGCCAATTCGAGCAAAAATGCTCAGGTCTCTCATCTGGAATTATTTTTTAGCCAGATCATGAGTGTCGATGAATACCGAAATTATAAAAATCTGAAAGAGCTGAATCGGGTATCTGCCTGGATCAAAGGGCAGATGCAGCGCTTTGGCATTCCATGTCAGTTTCAGGTCTATGTGGTCAATAACCTGAGTTACCGAAATGTCATCTGTAGCTTGGATACTCAAGCCAAAACCAAGATGGTGATGGGGGCACATTATGATGTCTTTAGTGCCCGAAACGGTGCTGATAATAATGCCTCAGGGGTAGCGGGTTTACTGGAAACTGCAAGATTACTGGCCCTGCAAAAATCCAAGCTCAAACATGATGTCGAATTTGCTTTCTATACCCTCGAAGAGCCGCCTTTTTTCAAGACAGAACATATGGGCAGTTATATGCATGCCAAGTCTTTAAAAAAGCAGAAGCAGAAAATTGAGGGCGTGGTGATTCTGGATTCGATTGGTTATTTTGATGAACATCAGGTGCAGAGCTATCCGGTGGGATTAAAATGGATTTATCCACGACATGGCAATTTCATTGCAGCCATTGGGCATTTAGCCTCAACTGGCCTGACTGGAGATTATTGTGATGCCATGCAGCGTTTTAACCGTCTGGAATGTCAACGCTTTGTCAGCCCAAGTTTTGCTCAGGATATGAATTTCTCGGGCTATCTGAATTATGCCAAATTCAACTATTCGACCATGCTGATTACCGATACTGCGAGTTATCGTAATCCTTATTACAATACCGAATTGGATACCCTCGACAAGCTTGATCTGAACAAGATGACTCATGTGATTGATGGATTGGTTACGATGGCACTACAGCCATAATTCAGTTGTTTTATTCAATAACTCAATAAAAAACCCTGCCGAAGCAGGGTTTTTTATACGAAACATCAAGTCTTAATGACGCGCTGCTTTCGCTTCTTCTTTGGTTTTCACAATTGGTGCTTTAACCAAGGCTTTTGGCAAAGAGGTCAGTGCCAGCGGTAAAATCTCATCAATCGATTTTACGGCTTTAATCTCTAGACCTTCTTTGACATTCTCTGGAATTTCTGCCAGGTCACGTACGTTTTCCTGTGGAATGAACACCAGTTTGATGCCACCACGATGGGCTGCAAGCAGTTTTTCTTTCAAACCACCGATACGCAGTGCACGGCCGCCCAGACTGGTTTCACCTGTCATCGCGATATCCGGACGAATCGGGATACCCGTGAAAGCAGATACTAATGCTGTAGTCAAAGCCAATCCTGCCGATGGACCATCTTTCGGTGTTGCGCCTTCAGGTAAATGCACATGCACATCGGTTTCTTCAAAGCGCGAGGCTTCGATGCCGAGTTCATCCGCACGGGTACGCACTACAGTCATCGCAGCGGTAATCGATTCTTTCATGACATCGCCAAGAGAACCAGTGGTAATGAACTTGCCTTTACCTGGTACTGCTGCAACTTCAATGGTCAGTAATTCGCCACCGACAGAAGTCCAAGCCAGACCATTTACACGGCCGATTTGCGCTTCTTCTTCCGCCATACCGTAGTCAAATTTATGTGGACCCAAGTAATCTGGAAGATTTCCTGCTGTCACTTCAACCTGAAGATTTTTAGCTTTCTTGCTAACTGCTTCTTTCACCACCTTACGTGCAATTTTTGAAACTTCACGTTCAAGGTTACGTACACCGGCTTCACGGGTATAACGGCGCACGATGTCACGAATCGCTTCTTCATGCACGGTCAATTCTTTGGCACGTAGACCATTGTTCTTGATGGCTTTAGGAACAAGGTAGCGGTCCGCAATATTGACTTTCTCTTCTTCGGTATACCCCGGAAGACGAATCACTTCCATACGGTCTAGCAGGGCCTCAGGAATGTTCATGCTGTTTGCGGTACAGATAAACATTACTTCAGACAGGTCTAGATCCAGATCCAGATAGTGATCGCTGAACTTGTTGTTCTGTGATGGATCAAGTACCTCAAGCATTGCAGAAGCCGGATCGCCACGGTAGTCTTGCGCCATCTTGTCGATTTCATCGAGCAAGAATAACGGGTTTTTTACGCCCACTTTAGTCAATGACTGCACAATTTTACCTGGCATCGCACCGATATAGGTACGACGGTGACCGCGAATTTCCGCTTCATCACGTACGCCGCCCAGCGCCATACGCACGAACTCACGACCAGTCGCCTTGGCAATTGATTCACCGAGTGAAGTTTTCCCCACACCTGGAGGACCAACCAAGCATAGAATCGGACCACGCAATTTTTTCACACGTGACTGAACTGCCAGATATTCCACAATACGATCTTTGACATCGTCTAGACCATAGTGGTCTGCATCCAGAATTTCCTGTGCTTTGTTCAGGTTAATACTGACTTTGCTGGCTTTATTCCACGGTGTATCTAGAATGACTTCCAGATAGTTACGTACCACAGCAGCTTCACTTGAAGCAGGCTGCATCGCTTTCAGTTTACGGAATTCAGCTTCTGCTTTTTTGCGTACATGCTCAGGCAAATCTGCTTCAGCAAGACGTTTTTCAATTTCAGCGACATCATCTTCCGCGCCGCCGTTCATATCTGAAAGCTCGCGCTGAATGACTTTCATTTTTTCATTCAGGAAGTATTCGCGCTGGTTCTTTTCCATCTGACGTTTAACAGAGTCATGCAGGGTTTGCTCAATCTGTTGTTCTTCAGACTGTTGCAATAGATAAGTCATCAACTCAGTCAAATGCGCTTCGAATTCGTCATGTTCCAGGAATTTCTGTTTGACATCAATATTCAATGGAACACGGGTTGCGACGAAGAACAATAACTGTAATAGATCTTCAATTTTGTTGGCTGCGGTGATCAGTTCACGCGCATTACGAAGTTTCGCTTCTGCATATTGAGCGAAAAGCGCACGTAATTCCTGCAAGCGCACAGCTTGGGTGTCTGCATCGACGCTCACCGTCATTGGGCTGAGTTCATGCTTTGCTGTCAGATACTCAGTTTCGTCAATGATGGTTTTCAGCTTGGCACGGTGTAGGCCTTCGATCAGGACTTTAATACAGTTTTCATCATTTTCGTGATTCACAACTTGCACAATCTTCGCGACAGTACCGTATTGATATAAATTGTCGTGATCAATTTCTTCTGTAAGCGAATCTTTTTGCGCAACTACAAATACTAGATTGTCACTGTTACGAGCCACATCAACTGCATTGATCGATTTTTCACGACCGACAAACAGCGCAATTTGCATATGCGGATAAACCACCACATCACGCAACGCCAAAAGGGGTAGTACACTTGGAACCTGAGGCTCTAAGGTTTCTTGATTCATAATAATTTCAGACATGAGCACTCCTAATGAGTGACAACGGTGTTGCCATGCTTTTAATAGTGATGGGTAATTTTAAAAATACAAGGGCAGTTAAGATTAAATTGTATGAAAAATGACTAATTATGTGATTTTAAAGTAGTTAGCAAGGATAAAATTGCAAAATTAACGTTTGAACTTTATAAATATTGTTGGGGTGATTAAAGCATCAAGGGGCTGATCCCATGTTTCACGTTTTAACGGCTGTGCCAGCAGTTGAAAGTCATGTGCCAGCCCCAGACGGAACGGACGCCCGGGCGCAGAAGCCAAGGTTCGATCATAAAAACCGCCGCCCATCCCAATCCGGGTGCCTGAAGTGTCACAGGCCAGCAGTGGCATGAGCAATAGATCCAGTTTGGAAACATGCACACCACGAGTGCTCATGGGCTCGCGCATACCCAGCCGATGATGGGCAAAGCGCTTGTTATGATATTGATGCTGACTGATTCGAATCCAGACCAGCTGCTGATTCATGTCGCAAATCGCTGGTAGATACACCTGTTTGCCCAGTTTAAAACAGCGTTCAATAATCGATTGGGTCTGAATCTCCCCAAAAGCATGCAAATACAGGCCAATACGTTGGGCATGAATAAATTCTGGACTGCGGATCAGGCGGTTTAAGACTTTTTGTGCGGACTGCCTTTGCTCAAATTTAGAGAGATGACGACGCGTTTTACGAAGGTATCTTCTTAATTCCTGAATGGTCATAGGGCAAAAAGCATATGCAACAAAATTGTGCTCTAGTCTAAGTGGGAATTCTGGAAAAGTAAAAAATAATTATGAGCTGAAATTTTATATGATTCCATATCTGGTTATTTAAATTCGGCTAATTTTGCCAGCAGTCTCAAAGTTAAAAAACTAAAAAAGTATTTATATCACTAATTTTTTTAATATCTCGAAACGGTCAATTCATTTTCTTTGATTCACGATTTTCCAAGCAATCCATCGTTCAGTGACAAACTCTGGAAACGCATCAGTTTAAGCACTTTGAAACAGCTTTCGATCAATAAAAATACAATTCTAAAGTAGGTTTATTCTGTTTTTTGGTGAAAGATAGACAAGGGATCATATGACTATTCTCGACTGATATATGAAACACATTGTGCTTAGGCAGAGCGTGTAAGACCTAAATCAATGGAGATTGAACATGATGAATATTGCGAAGAACACCATCTGCCTTTGGTACGATGACGATGCCGAAGGTGCAGCACGATTTTATGCAGAAACCTTTCCAGACTCCTCAGTTGGCGCGATCAATCTTGCACCCGGAGATTATCCCTCCGGAAAAGAAGGCGATGTTATCACCGTTGAATTTACGGTGATGGGCGTTGCCTGCATTGGACTGAATGGTGGCCCTGACTTTCAACACAATGAAGCATTTTCATTTCAGGTGGCGACTGAAGACCAAGAAGAAACAGACCGTTACTGGAATGCCATTATTGGCAATGGTGGTCAGGAAAGTGAGTGTGGATGGTGTAAAGACAAGTGGGGCATTTCCTGGCAGATTACGCCAGTGGTCCTCATCAACGCCTGTAACAGTCTTGACCGCGCTGCGGCCAAGCGCGCATTTAATGCGATGATGACCATGAAAAAAATTGACATCTCCGTGATCGAAGCGGCATTTCATGGTTAAGCGCCAAAGATATTGTCTTTCATTCGAGTTGATATTGCTGTGTAGCGCAATTTCACTGCAATAGTTAAATCTTCTCCTTTCTTTTTATCAACTCAAATTATCCCTCAACTCTATAAGGATCCGTTACAAAAATTTCAGATCAATCCAACTTGATTTGAACCTAAATCCAATTTCTTCATGATGATTCAAGGAGAATGTGCCATGAATTTTCCTCAATTACTGTTTATGGCGGGATGGGTCGCCCTGTCTGCACCTGCCGCTTTAGCCGTTGAACCGCCCATGTCGGGCAAAGCCAGCTCAGGCGCAGCTCATGACTGCTGCACCTAAGAAAGTAGCCGCTGCAGCCACGATTGTCGCTGTCGGTGCAGATGGCAAAATACGTACCTTGCGCAAGGGCAATAATGGTTTTACCTGTATGCCTGATAATCCGACCACTCCAGGTCCAGACCCAATGTGTATGGATCAGGCCGCTCTAGAATGGGCAGAAGCCTGGATGGGGAATAAACCGCCCACAGTCGGGAAAGTAGGCTTTATGTATATGCTGGCAGGGGGCACGGATGCCAGTAATGTCGACCCTTATGCCAAGAAGCCTAGTGCGGGCAATCATTGGGTCAAAACGGGTCCCCATGTGATGATCGTCGGTGCTGAAGCTCGCTTCTATGATATGTATCCTAAGCATACGCAACCGGATACCGCTGTGCCCTATGTCATGTGGTCTGGGACGCCTTATCAGCACTTAATGATTCCTGTGAAGTAATGAATTACCGCAATGACAAATGCACGCTGATTCAAACCCTTTCAATTCAGGTATTTAATACACTCAATTTTTATGACTGTCCTAAGCTATAAATAGAATAGTTCACTTAGAAGCTCATCAACAGATGGGCTTTTATATCAGAATTGAAAAAGTTGAAATGATGCAGATCATGCAATATGAGTTCCAGAATAATTTTTGCACTGAATTGAAAACAGGTTGAACCAAAAACAACCATTCAACGAAATTCTCCCCAATTTATACATCTTAAATTTTATTAAAATATTGAAAATTAAATAAAAATTAAACTGGCATAAGTTCTGCATAACTGTATTCAAACTTGGATACAGAATGCTTCGTCACAACATGATCGGCCGGACAGTTCCAGAATGGCGCGATGCCGATCAGCAAAAAATGCCTCCACTGAATAACTTGGCTCACTTCATTGCCCGACTTGAAGGGAATGAGCCTGCCTGGATTTCGGTCAGGACTGCTGCATATCTTATTCAAACAAAAATTGATGTATTCAAAAAACTGTATTTCGGACTGTATGTATCAGAGGCTGCCAGAGATCAGTGACGGCGGTAGGCTTATATGCAGCAGCTTAATCAAAAAAAATAGATCAATTCGGCAGATTCAGAAAATAGATAAAATAACAGAGGATTCATATGTTTAAGACTGTATTGATTGCAAACCGCGGCGAAATTGCTGTTCGCGCCATTCGCACATTAAAAAAAATGGGTGTAACCAGTGTCGCCGTTTATTCAGAAACAGATCGTTATGCACAGCATGTGATTGATGCAGATATTGCAGTGTCCTTAGAAGGGACCAAACCTGGCGATACCTATTTGAGTATTGAAAAACTGATTGCTGCAGCCAAGAATACCGGGGCTGAAGCAATTTTCCCAGGTTATGGTTTTCTGTCAGAAAGTGCTGATTTTGCTCGTGCCTGCGAAGAAAATGGCATTGCTTTCATGGGACCCACAGCTGGGCAGATTTTAGAGTTTGGTTTAAAACATCGTGCCCGTGAACTTGCTGCAGCTGTCAATGTACCCATGACTCCCGGTACAGGTCTGCTAAATAGTCTGGATGAAGCCTTAACTGAAGCTGAAAAAATTGGCTATCCGGTTATGCTTAAAAGCACAGCAGGCGGTGGCGGAATTGGCTTGACCCGTTGTGATAATGCAGAAGCACTTCAGGAGGCCTATGAAAGTGTAAAACGTCTGGGCGAACAGTTCTTTAAAGATGCCGGAGTATTTTTAGAGTGCTTTATCGATCGGGCCCGTCATGTCGAAGTTCAGATTTTTGGAGATGGACAGGGACAGGTAGTGGCTTTGGGCGAACGCGACTGTTCACTGCAGCGCCGTAATCAGAAGGTTGTGGAAGAAACACCAGCGGCACAGTTACCTGAAGCAACCCGTCAAAAATTGTATCAGGCGGCAGTTGAACTGGGCAAATCGGTGGAATATCGCAGTGCCGGTACGGTTGAGTTTATTTACGATGCAGCACGTGACGAGTTTTATTTCCTTGAAGTGAATACCCGTTTGCAGGTGGAGCATCCGGTGACTGAAATGGTGACCGGTTTAGACCTGATTGAATGCATGTTGAAAGTTGCAGCAGGTGATACTCTGGATTGGAAGCATCTAAGCAGTATTCAGCCTCAAGGTGCAGCGATTGAAGTACGCATCTATGCCGAAGATCCAGTTAAGAATTTCCAGCCGAGTCCAGGGATTTTGACCGATGTCTTTTTCCCGGAAAATGTCCGGGTTGATACCTGGGTGAGTACCGGAACTGAAATTTCCCAATACTTTGACCCGATGATTGCCAAGATTATTGTGCATGCTGAAAATCGTGATACTGCCATTCATACGCTTAAATCAGCTTTAGCTGAAACTCGCCTGAATGGTATTAGTACCAATCTGGATTATGTGCATACTGTTATTTCAGATCCACGTTTTGAACAGATGCAGATCTGGACACGCATGCTGGATGATTTCAAATATGTGCCGAATGTGATTGAGGTGATTCAGCCGGGTACACAAAGTTCGATTCAGGATTATCCGGGTCGTGTCGGGTATTGGGATATTGGTGTACCGCCTTCAGGCCCAATGGATGATTATGCCTTCCGGCTGGCCAATAAAATTGTTGGGAATGTCGAGGCCGCCGCCGGGTTTGAATTTACCCTGCAAGGTCCAATCCTCAAATTTCATGCAGAAAATATCATTGCTTTAACTGGCGCACCTTGTCCGGTAAGTCTGGATGATGAAGCAGTAAATTTCTGGCAGCCTATTCAGGTAAAAGCAGGCCAAACCCTAAAAATTGGACAGGTTGAATCTGGATGCCGGACCTACCTGGCTGTACGAAATGGTCTGAATGTGCCGGAATATCTGGGTAGCCGTTCTACCTTTGCTTTAGGTAATTTTGGTGGACATGCAGGCCGAGTGTTACGGGCTGGTGACATGATTAAGATGGTGAATCCTGAGCTGCCGGCCGATGGTCTACCTTTAGCGATTGCAGAACCTGAAGTTTTGGCAACAGATCTGATTCCAAGTTATGGCAAGGAATGGAAAATTGGTGTGCTCTATGGTCCGCATGGCGCTCCTGATTTCTTTAAAGCTGAATATATTAAGGAGTTTTTTGCATCAAGCTGGAAAGTGCATTTTAACTCGAACCGATTGGGTATCCGTTTAACCGGACCGACGCCAAGCTGGGCGCGTGAAAATGGCGGTGAAGCGGGTCTGCATCCATCCAATGTACATGACTGTGAATATGCCATTGGTGCGATTAACTTTACCGGTGATTTCCCCGTAATTCTTGCCAAAGATGGTCCGAGCCTGGGTGGCTTTGTCTGTCCGGTGACCATTGCCAAAGCTGAACTCTGGAAAATTGGTCAACTGAAAGCCGATGACACGATTAGCTTCTATCCAATTTCGGTAGAACAGGCCAATGCGCTGGAGCGGCAGCAAATTCAAACCCTCCAAAACTTTGCCAAGGCAGAGATGCCCTACGAGGCTGAAGTCGTGGCAGTTCAAGCAGAAAGTATTCTGGCATTGCGTGAAGCTACACCAGATGCACCAAAAGCTGTATATCGTCAGGCAGGTGACAGTTATATCTTGCTGGAATACGGTGATAACGTACTGGATTTGGCCCTACGCCTGCGCGTACACCGCTTGATGCAACTGATCCGTGAAGCTGATCTTGACGGTATCCTGGAATTATCACCTGGTGTGCGATCCTTGCAGATTAAATATGATGGTCTGCGTTTGAGCCAGCAGCAACTGATTCACTTCCTGCTTGGTCTTGAAGAACAGATGGGTGATTTACGTGACATTAAAATACCTTCAAGAATTATCCATTTACCCATGGCCTTTGAGGACCCAGCGACTCTGGGTGCGGTTGAGCGTTATCAGGAAAGTGTCTGTGCCAAGGCCCCATGGCTACCGAATAATGTCGATTTTATTCAGCGAATTAATGGTCTAAACACTCGTCAGCAAGTTAAAGACATTATTTTTGATGCCAATTATCTAGTTTTGGGGCTAGGAGATGTGTATCTGACTGCACCTTGTGCAGTGCCCATTGATCCGCGCCACCGTTTACTGAGTTCCAAATATAATCCGGCCCGTACTTTTACCGCTGAAGGTACAGTCGGGATTGGTGGCATGTATATGTGTATTTATGGCATGGACTCACCGGGTGGCTATCAGTTGATTGGCCGTACCGTACCGATCTGGAATAAGTTTAAAAAGAACAAGCAGTTTGGCGATCAGCAATGGTTCTTACGCTTTTTTGACCAGATTAAATATTATGAGGTCACTGAGGCCGAACTGGATCAGTTCCGTGCTGATTTCGCCCATGGTCTGGCAGAAATCAAAATTGAGGAATGCGAGTTTGACTTTGCAGCATATCAGGATTTCCTTGCTGCAGAACAGGACAGTATTGCTGCTTTTAAAGCGCAGCAGCAGGCTGCTTTTAGTGCCGAGGTAGAACGCTGGAAAGACGAGTTTGATGCACCTGTAGAAATAGAAGTGCTGCAGGATGACACCGATTACAGCCAGTATGTCCCTCTCAACGCCTCTATGACCGGCAATATCTGGAAGATTTTTGTAGAAGCGGGGCAGATTGTGAAAAAAGGCGACACGGTGGCCATCATTGAAGCCATGAAAATGGAACTGCCGGTCTATGCTGACGATGATGGTATCGTTAAAGCGATTATCTGCCGTTCTGGTCAGACCGTGCATAGTGGTGAGCCACTGGTCTATATGGAGTAATGGAGTGAGCCATGACTATTGTTCGCAATCCAAGTACTAAAGCGACCGGAAAAAGCTCAGACAATCTGTCTGAGCTGGTTCTCCAGAAAATTAAAAATGATATTTTTGACTTTAAACTGATGCCGGGAGAGCGGTTTACCGAATCGGAAATTGCTGAAAGCTATGCCGTCAGCCGTACACCTATTCAGCAAGCTTTGTATCGTTTGCAGCAGGAAGGCTATGTGGACGTTCAGTTTAGAAGTGCCTGGAAGGTCCGGCCACTAAACTTTAAAGCTTATGAAGAACTGTATGATCTGCGAATTTTGATGGAATGTTATGCAGTCGAACAACTGTGTCAGATGCCCAAAGACCAGTTGAAAGCTGCTCTAGAAATTTTGATTCAAACCTGGTGTATCAAACCAGAACAGTATGTCTATGACCTCAGGCAGTTATCTGCACAAGATGAAGCATTTCATTGTCATTTGGTATTTGCAGCCGGCAATGCAGAAATAGCAAAAATTCACAGTGAGATCAGCGAGAAAATTCGGATCATACGTCGTCTGGATTTTTCCAAGGATTATCGGGTTACAGCGACCTATGCCGAGCATCAACAAATTTTAAGGGGATTACTTGCACAAGATGCAGCGTTCTGTCTCTCTATATTAGATGCCCATATCAGGCACAGTCGTAATGAGGTGAAAAAAATTACGCTAGAAATGTTGTCGTGTTGTCCTGGGTAAGTTAGTCAGGATAAATTTATTTTTATAGCAAGATAAATATCAGACCTAACTCAAAATTGATAACCAATTCATAACCAGAAAAAACAAGAACCCGCTAGTGACATCTCAAATTGTTTTTTAAAGTAAGTCGAGGATGATAATAACAAGAGATAAAAATGCTTCATCAGCCTATTCAATTTTTACTTACGGGTGCTAGCTGTGCACTTCTCCTAACCATGATCAATGACAGTTATGGTTCCCAGCCACATTTGCCCAAACCAAAATCAAGCTTGCTGCCTACGGTCAATATTGCACCTGCTAAAGGTTGGCCTGAAGGTAAAATGCCGACACCAGCGACAGGTTTAAAAGTTCAGGCCTTTGCCAAAGGACTGCGACATCCGCGCTGGCTATATGTATTGCCGAATGGTGATGTACTGGTGGCCGAAACCGATGCACCGCCTAAGCCCGATGATAGTAAAGGGATCAAAGGGAAAATCATGAAATGGGTAATGCAGCGTGCCGGGTCATCGCATCCTAGTGCCAACCGCATCAGTCTACTTCGGGATAGCAATGGAGATGGGGTGGCTGAACAAAAAACCGTATTTTTACAGAATCTCAATTCTCCATTTGGCATGGCGCTGGTCGGTAATATGTTGTATGTGGCGAATACTGATGCCCTGATACGTTTTCCTTATCAGAACGGTGTGACTCAAATTACAGCAGCCGGCACCAAGGTACTGGATTTACCGGCAGGTCGTTTAAATCATCACTGGACTAAAAATGCCCTTGCTAATCCTGCCGGCAGCAAACTCTATATCACGGTGGGTTCCAACAGCAATGTCGCTGAAAATGGCCTGGATCAAGAACAAGGCCGGGCACTGATCATGGAATTTGACATAGCTAGTGCTCAAGCACGACCTTTTGCTACCGGACTGCGTAATCCGAATGGTATGGATTGGCAACCCCAGAGTGGCGCACTCTGGACGGTGGTAAATGAACGTGATGAACTCGGCAATGATCTGGTTCCTGATTATCTGACCTCTGTCAAAGAGGGCGCTTTTTATGGATGGCCCTATAGTTATTATGGCCAACATGTAGATACACGGGTCAAACCGCAAAATCCTGCCCAGGTTGTGCGGGCAATTTCACCGGATTATGCATTGGGCAATCATACTGCATCATTGGGCTTGGCTTTCTATAGGGCAGATCTGATGCCTCAATATCGAAATGGGGCGCTGATTGGCCAGCATGGTTCATGGAACCGCAAACCGCATAGTGGCTATAAAGTGATTTTTGTTCCCTTTCAGAATGGGCAACCGATGGGCCCACCTCAAGATGTCTTGACTGGATTTTTAAGTGATCAGGGCGATGCATATGGGCGACCGGTCGGTGTGGCGGTAGATTCTTCAGGTGCCATTTTGGTTGCTGATGATGTCGGTGATGTGATTTGGCGAGTATCACCCTTGAGTACAC
>SPVA01000047.1 GCA_013530545.1 Acinetobacter lwoffii | reverse complement strand
CTTGGATTGAAGATTACAATTGCAATCATCCTCATAGTGGGCTAAAAATGAAATCTCCTCAGGAGTATCGATTGCTAAAATTAGCAAGTTAACTGTCCGTTTTTACGGGGGCTAATACAAAAGGACAGTGGTCATTTCAAAATTGTTTAAGAGAAGGTCGAAATTTAGTTAGAGTATCTTTATACGAGTTATATAAAAATGTACCTGATGAAGAAATTTTGCATATATATCAATATGCCTTAACTCAAATTGAAGTTAATCAGTTTGATTTGAGTCAGGAAAATATTGTAAAAAAAGCAGAAAAGTTTTTATTACAATTATGTAGTTTAACTGCAAATTTAACCAAACTAGACCTATTATTGACTGGAAATAGTGATACTTCGAAATTCTCGGAATTTGTAATTGATAATTATGAAAGAGAAGGTTTTAGAGCATTTCCTATATTTGCAAGGTTATATCAAATAGCCCCTCTTAATATGTACGAGCAAGATTTCTTGAGTAGATGTAAAACTATTAATGAAATTTTGATGAGATTAAAGCCTGGAAGCATCAAAAACATTTTGGTTACATTAGGTGTAGAAAGAAAAAGAATTAATGACTTCAAAACTCTTAAATTATTACAAATTTTACTAAATATATTTGAAAAGCTTGATGATGATTATGAGTCAAAAGAAGCACTAATTGGTTACTCAATAGATTTCGATGTATTAAAGCCTAATTTTAAAATGGCACCACTTTTTATAAATAATGATCTAAGAAATGCGGAAGCACACGAATCTGTTGGAGAGGCATTAGAGCTTCTAAGAAGGTTAGGATTTGACCCATCATCTGTAAGTAGTGGCTATGGGAAGGCTTTAGACTTTCTACTAGATAAAGTTATAGAGAGTATAGAAATGTTAAATAATCACATTGAAAATATTTTACATCGTTAAGAAATAGACCGATTTGGAGACCTTTTAAAAGATCTCTAAATTGGTTATCATTTGACTATTGTTTACATGTCTAGGACATCGCCAAGATGAACAATATTATCCATTCACGCTTTGTCGCAAGCGTATCAGACCTAAAAAAGAACCCAATGGAAGTGGTCAATAACGGCTTTGGTGAAGCAGTTGCCATCCTTAATCGTAATAATCCAGCATTCTATTGCGTACCTGCGGATATGTATGAACGCCTGATGGATCTGATTGAAGACAAAGAACTATTGATACTAGCCGAAGAAGCGCAAACAGAAGACACTGTAAAGGTAAGCCTAGATGACCTACGAGCTCGAGTTCACAAAAACCGCGCTTAAAAAGTTTGATAAGCTGAATCCGCAAATCGCAGAACAGTTCATTCGTAAGCTCGAAACAATATTAGATAACCCCAAAATCCCGAAAAACAAACTCAGTGGCTCTGTTAATTTATATAAAGTGAAACTTAGATCGGCAGGCTATCGCTTAGTATATCAGCTTATCGACTTCAAAATTGTCGTTTTGGTACTAGATGTAGATCGTCGAGATGCCATCTATAAAAGATGTAAAAAATTATCTAAGAAGTGCTTGCCATTATTAAACATCCTTTAGCCACACTTTGATGCATACTCGAACCCCAATGGTGCAAAATGGGCTATTTTTTAGGCATACTTAAAAAATAAATCATCCTTGTTTTGCCTCTTTTTGCATATGTAATTAATTTCTCAGGCATTCTGCTTAAATCTATTCAATTTTATATTGTGGCATACTTTATGCTTTTATTTATATACAACCACTTGATCACTCATAATCACAAACATCGGTTAACCATTCATGTATAAAAAGAATAGCAAGGACATGAGCAATCAAAATGGAATAAACCGGTGAAATACAAAACTTACTTTTGCTTTAGAACAAGCCCCATTTCACTGTTATGGGGCTTTTTTTCGCCTTTTTACCCAATTTTATTTATCACGTCCAAATAAACAAAACTGGCACGCTTTCTGCATTTTCCTAAGTAATACGAAATTTTGGTTTTGTAATATTCACAGGAGATGCACATGAACAATTCAACCTCAAATAAAAAAATGCATCCATGGCTTCACTTTCTGGTTGAGCTTCTCAGCGTACGCGCAGGCTTTCACATTAAACAGTCTTCACACTATCAACCTAAGGATCAACATCGTGCCTAAAGCCAAATTAGCACGGATCAGTATCACCGTGCCAGAAACCACATTACAGGCAATGGATCAAAAGATTGTCGAGCAACACTATGAAAGCCGTTCGCAGGCCATTGTCGACATGATTAACCGTCACCTGATTGATGATCTGGTGATTCGCGATGAAGTCATGGTTGGCACACTTACCTTGCTCTATGACGTCAGCCTGAAACCGCTGCGTAGTCAGCTGGTCGATCTGCAGCAGCAGTATCTGGCACAAGTGATCAATTCGCTTCATATCCAGCTGGATGATGAAAAAATTCTGCAAGTCATGCTGATGCAGGGCGCGAGCAGTGACCTGAAAGAAATTAGCGAACAATTTATTGCACTGAAAGGCGTGATTAAAGGGCATCTCGAACTGATGGATGCCGTCATGCCGCCTATTCCACAAAATACCGAACACACTTAAGGAGAACAGCTGTGCACAACTTATGGACTGTACAGGACTGGCAACACGCCTACCAGAATAACAATATCCAGCTCAGTGACCTGATTGAGTATGTTGCCGGATTGAATAATGACGATTATGCCTGGATTTCAATTGCAACAGCAGCACAATTACAGGCACAAATTGATGCATTGACTGGTGCAGATAGTGCAAGCTTGCCACTTTATGGGGTGCCATTTGCAGTCAAGGACAATATTGATGTTGCAGGGTTCTATACCACAGCAGCATGTAAAGAGGTAGCTTATCTGGCAACTTCCGATGCAACAGCAGTCGCCAAATTAAAAGCTGCCGGCGCGATTGTCGTGGGTAAAACCAATCTGGACCAGTTTGCCACAGGCTTAGTCGGTGTGCGCTCTCCATACGGCGCGGTGAAGAACAGCTTTAATCCTGAATATATCAGTGGTGGTTCGAGTTCCGGTTCAAGTGTTGCTGTGGCAAATGGACAAGTGCCATTCAGTCTGGGTACAGATACTGCAGGTTCAGGACGTGTACCGGCAGGGCACAATAACATTGTCGGACTCAAACCAACCAAAGGCTGGTTCTCGACTTCAGGCCTGATTCCGGCTTGCCGCACCATCGATGTGATTTCGGTTTTTGCTTTGACTGTGGATGACGCCTGGCAGGTAGCGCAAGTTATGCAAGGCTATGATGCCAGCGATGATTATTCCAGAATGCATCCTCAGAATGAACCGAGCCAATTTTCAAAAGGGAAAATTGCCATTCCGGATACACTCGAATTTTATGGCGATGCTGAAACTGAAAAAGCATTCCAGCTGGCGATCGCACGTGTACAAAGCTTGGGTTATACGGTTGAGCCGATTGATTTTGCTCCATTTCAACAACTGGCAGCGGCCTTGTATAACCGCTCTTGGGTGGCTGAACGTACCAGTGCCGTGGAAAAAATGGTGCAACGCGAGCAGACCCATCCGGTCATTGGCCAGATTATTGCGCAGGCAGACCGGTTCAATGCGGTCGATGTCATGCAGGATGAATATGAACGTGCCCACCTGAGCCGTGTTATTCAAAATACACTGGCAGATTATGATGCCTTGATGGTGCCTACTGCACCCACCATTTATCGCATTGCAGAAGTAGAAGCCGATCCTCTGGTAAAAAACAGCCACATGGGCGCTTATACCAATTTTGTCAATTTTGCCGACCTGTCGGCTTTGGCATTACCAAATAGCATTCGTGCTGATGGTCTTCCAACGGGTGTGACCTTTATTGCGCCAGCCTGGATGGATGAAGCACTGGCCAAATTCGGGCAAAAATGGCAGCAATCGAGCCAGTTAAAGCTAGGCACCTCTGAACTTAGCTATGAAAAAACAACTGAAATCTCATCGGATCACAGCGTCAAACTGGCTGTCGTCGGTGCACATCTAAGTAGAATGCCGCTGAACTTTCAGCTGACCACACGCAGTGGCACCCTGATCAAGCAGACCCGGACTGCTTCGCATTACAAACTCTATGCTTTAAAAAATACCACACCACCAAAACCCGGCCTCCAATACAACGCGAAAGGTTGTTCAATTGAAGTCGAAGTCTGGGACATTCCGCGTGCACTGTTCGGAGACATTGTTGCAGAAGTTCCGGCACCATTGGGGATCGGTAATGTTCAGCTGATTGATGGTACTTGGGTCAAAGGCTTTATCTGTGAAGGCTATGCACTTGAGGATGCAACAGATATTAGTCATTTCGGTGGCTGGCGCGAATTTATGAAATCTAAACAACTTTCAAATACCAAATTTAAATGTGAATGCATAGGGGAAGTCGCAAAATGATCAAAAAAGCACAGATGTCAGTTTCCGTACTGTCTGCAATCCTTTTAAGCGGTTGTGACAATACCGCTAAAGTACCTGAACCAAATGCCAAGGCTGAAGGTACTGTAAATACTCAACCCATCCGGATTGGTTATAGCGACTGGCCGGGTTGGGTTGCGTGGCAAGTTGCGATTGAAAAAGGCTGGTTAGAGGAAGCTGGAGTCAATGCTGATTTTAAATGGTTTGACTATTCAGCCTCACTTTCAGCTTTTGCTGCCAACCAGCTGGATGCGGTCATGGTCACTAATGGTGATAATCTGGTCACTGGCTCTGGCGGGACCAAGGGCGTGATGATCATGGCGACCGATTATTCAGCTGGAAATGACGTGATTATTGCCAAGAATGGCATTAATTCGATTCAGGATCTGCGCGGTAAAACCGTAGCCACTGAAAAAGGTCTGGTCGATCACTTGTTACTGTCCACTGCACTGGATGATGCCAAAGTTGGCCTGAATGAGGTCAAACTGGTCAATACCATGACCAATGAATTGCCACAGGTTTTTGCTACTCCCGATATTGATGCAATTGCGGTATGGCAGCCAGTAGCAAATCAGGCTTTATCTGCGGTGGCCGGTTCCAAGATTATTTTTACCTCTAAAGACAAGCCGGGGTTAATCTACGATACCTTGACCGTGAATCCTGCCCATCTGGAAGCCAATAAAGAGCAATGGAAAAAGGTGATTCAGGTTTGGGATAAAACTGTCAAATATATCAATGACCCGGCGACTCGAGAAGACGCTGCACAGATCATGTCCAAGCGGGTTGGTGTCGATGCGAAGACCTATATGCAGTTCATTGATGGCACACATTTACTGGATCTGGCCGCCAACAAGAAAGTCTTTACCAAAGGTGATGGTTTCGACTCGATCTATGGTTCCAGCTATCATGTGAACAAGTTCAATGTAGCCAACGGCATTTATACGACTGAAATGAATGTGGATGGCGTGATTGTTCCAACGCTGGTGCAAGAACTCAAATAGAGCATGCCGCCTCATTCTGGAAGGTATTCTAAACTAATAAATAATCCCCAGATTGGGGATTTTTTATTAGTCAGATGAATATTAAAAAATTAAAGCTGCGTACTTTTGGAAAAGACATTGATAAAAATAATGCCAATGATCATAAACGCCAGACCGATCAGCGCGGGAAGATCCAGTTGCTGTTTAAACACCAAGAGGCCAACCGTTGAAATCAAGATAATGCCGGCACCAGACCAGATTGCATAGGCAATGCCCATCGGAATGGTTTTCATGGTCAGTGACAGGAAAAACAGGGCAACGGCATAACCGGCAATGGTGGCAAGTGAAGGCCAGAGCACGCTAAAACCATTGGAAGCTTTCAATGCTGAAGTAGCAATGACTTCTGCAATAATGGCAATCGACAGATATAAAAAAGACATATTTCTCCCTATAACGCCCGTTCTGCATGCTGCATCAGGTGATCCTGTTCTGACTTCAGCCAGATTTCAGCTTGTGTAGTCGTGGGGGTTGTATATTGAAATTGGTAATCCGGCTGGTATATATCCAGCTCAAAAATCAGGTCAATGTCGCGACCATCTAAAATGACGTGCTGAACCAGACGGGTTTCATCGAGAACTTCAAAATTTTCCAGATTAAAGGCTTTACCTGTTTCATTGCTGCGAGTGCTATAAGTTTTACTTTGACCATCAATACTAATAGAAACCTCAAAACTTTCTAACAAGGTAAACACGGTCGGATCGACAGCTTTAAAGTCCATTTGAGCTACTGCACTTTGCACTTCAGGCAAACGCGTCAGAGCATAAGCAATATGATCAGCGCAAATAATCAGGCCACCATCCATTTCCAGTGTCTGACCAGATTGAACATCAATCGCAGATTGCAGCCGCAGCCCTAAAAATAAACCGTGCTGTACCTGCTGGCGCCAGTCTTCGACATACACATTACTTGGAGAAAATTCCAGAATGCAGTTACCAATCGCATGTAATCTGGCTGGTTCCGGCCACTGCACATGATTCTGGTAATTGGCGTAGTCTTTCACCTCCCAGGACAATAACTGGTTGGTGCTATCCCAAATCGTATTGCCAATCCAGCCTTGGCGTTCCTGAACAGCAGTTTCTATCTGGCTTTTTAAACGAAGATCAATGGTAAAACTGTGCGACTGAAACCAGTACACAATGGTATTTTCATCAGTTAGGCCATTATAAAAGCTGATGCTTTTACGCCGAAATGCCCCATATAAAAAGTCAGGAATAATCTCTGGCTGAGGGGTAGTGGGCTTTAAAGTTTTAATTACTTCAAACAGATTCATGATGCTGTCTCCGCCTGTTCTTCAAGTCCAAAAGAGGAAAGTGGTACAGCATTTTTTAAGACCAGTTCACCGCTAGCAACGCGATGTTTTAAATATTGAAAGGTCTGGGCGGTCTGATTAAATAGATGTTCGCCCCCGATCAGGGCAGAATATTTGGAATTTTCAGTGTGAATAACCGGTTCAATCACGGTGTCATAATTGCAGGCGCAAAACAGCGGGAATGAATAACGTTCTTCCGAGACCTTTTTCACGCGGTGCTTGGTGGCGAGATATTTACCATTTGACAGAATTTCCATCATGTCCCCGATATTCATCACCAGTGTATTTTCAATCAGGGGAATGTCGATCCATTCACCGGCTTTATTCAAAACCTGTAAGCCGGGTGCGGTTGGTAACAGCAGGGTAAAGCATTCGTAATCGGTATGTGCGCCAATGCCTTCGGCGTCTTTCACTTCCGGATTATAAGGATAATGAATCAAGCGTAGCTGACTTGGTGCATCAGTAATTTTGCTTTCAAAAAAGTCCTCACGAACGCCCAACGCCAGTGCAAAGGCAGAAAAAATCTGCCGGCTGATCTCACGCAGATGACTATAGTATTGGCTGACAATAGACTTGAAATCCGGATGGTCTGGCCATAAGGTGGGCCCAAGTAAAGGACAGTCTTTTCTTACCCCCTGATAATCATAATTGACATCATAGGCTTCTTTTAAATCATAACTGTTGCCGGCAAACTGTTCTTCGCCAATCGGCACATAGCCACTATGGTTTTTTGATTTGCCAATATAGTGCTGCATTTTGGTGTCCAGATCCTGAGAAAAATAGGACTGAGCCATTTCAATCAGGGCTTTGGCGTAATCAAAATTAAACTGGCTACCTTGCAGATAAAGAAATCCAACTTCTTTACAGGCATGATCCAGAGCATGAGCAACTTCAATACGATCGGCTAAATCCGGACTTTGCAATTTTGAAATATCAACCAGTGGGAGTACATATTGCGCTTGCATGACAATCACCTCTAATGTTGGTCGTCCAACACAGCGATTAAAACCTTCGGGTCGTCCCAAAGGCATTTTGGATAAGATTATTTATTGCTGCTGACCTTGGTCATACGCGGAATGACCGGCAGTTCTGCCAGTGCCGGATCCAGTTCATCTTCTTCAGCATGCACCAGATAATCGACACGTTGTCTTAACTGTTTAAATTCAGGACTAAGCATGACGTCTGGATGGCGTGGACGAGGTAGATCAACTTCGATAATTTCCTTGATTTCACCCGGATTGGCTTTCAGCGCCACAATACGGTCGGCCAAAAGGATGGCTTCATCCATATCATGCGTTACAAAGATGATGGTAATGTCGATGTTTTGCCACAGGTCCATCAGGTGACGCTGCATTTTTTGTCGGGTATGCGGATCAAGTGCCCCAAAAGGTTCATCCATCAACAGGATTTTCGGTTCATTGACCAAAGCCCGGGCAATCGCGACACGCTGTTTCATCCCGCCAGACAGCTCATGCGGATACTGGTTTTCATACTTTTCCAGACCAATAATATTGATCCATTCACGTGCCTGTGCTTCGGCCGCTGCACTACTTTGGCCTTTCATGCGCGGACCAAACATGACATTTTCCTTGACGGTTTTCCATGGAAACAGGGTATAGCCCTGAAACACCATGCCACGTTCCGGACTTGGGCCGGTAATCGGCTGACCATCCACCAGAATCTCACCACTGCTATAAGGATCCAGACCGGCGACTACACGGCTAAAGGTTGACTTGCCGCAACCGGAAGGCCCAATCACACAGATGAACTCCCGCTTATGAATTTTCAAATTGAGTGCATTTAAAACCGTACGTTCGGTTTTCCAGAATCACCGGACGGCTATAAATCTTGTCAAAGTATTCGCGGGTATTAAATTCAGTGTTTTGCATCAGTTAGCTCCCGGTTTCCATTTAAATAAGCGTTGTCCCAGTTTCATTAAAATCACATCACACAGCAGACCAATCACCCCAATGATCAGGATCGCGGCAAAGACATTGTCGAAGTTCTGATAGCGGGCTTGCTGGGTAATAAACCAGGTAATCCCGGAGGTACTGCCTATTAGTTCAGCCACGATCAGGTAAGTCCATGCCCAACCCAGCAGCACGCGCAGATTACGGTAAATTTCTGGCATGGCTGCTGGAATCACCACATAAAACAGACTTTTGATTTTATTGGTACCTAGGGTAAAACCGGCTTCAATCAGGCTGCGATCAACCAGACGAGTAGTGTTGGCAATCAGCAGAATCATCTGGAACAGGGTTCCAATCACAATAATGGCTATTTTAGGTGCATCATTGATCCCTAATATCGCAACTGCAAGTGCACCAAAAGCCGGAGCAGGCAAGTAACGGAAGAACTCGACAAAGGGTTCGGTCAGCTGGGAAAATTTATTTGAAAACCCACATAAAATACCGAGTGGAATACCAATCAAGGAAGAAATAAAGAACGCGCTAAAGACCAGCTTGATACTGTGCCACAGGCTTTCATGAAACCAGGGCGCATTGGCCTGAGCCGGCTCCGTGGTAAAAGCTGTGATCAGTGCAATCGCAACTTCATGCGGTGCAGGCAGATAAATCGGGTTGACCAGAATACCCTGCGGCGGAGCCAGACCTTGATCTACCGCAGACTGCGCAGCAGAAAAAAACTGGTCTTTATCAATACGACTCTCTACCTGTAAATAGGCAACACTACCTGAATCAGTAATCTGGACTTGTGGATGCCAGATAAATGGCAAGTAGCTGACTGCACACCAAATTAGAATTGGTATTAAAAAAGACCCCAAGCCAAACAGTAGTTTATTTCTTTGACTGAGTTCACGTGCAACGTAACTCATAGTGTTGCCCCTCAATATTACAAATTTTATAAAACGTAATACTGACTAAGCAAAATGGATGCCATGATGAGGGGAAACAGCCAAAATGTTAAAATAATCTTATATTTCAAAAGAAAATTTAAAATGAAAGGTAAGGATGTCAACTTACTTAAGTTAACATTCTGATTACATGTAGAAACATAAAACATGGAATTTTAGTCTTTATTGGTTATTTTTTGATCCAAACTATTTCATATCTTTACATCGGTTTAATTCGACCCAGCTTTTCTTTAAGGTATTGCTCACTTCTTAACTCATTGAATTATAAAAAGGGGAGCAATGTTAGAGTTTAAAAATCAAATCGCACATGGCGCAATTTTCGATATGGATGGAACCATGTTTGATACGGAACGCTTGCGCTTTCAAACCTTGCAGCAAGCTTCACGTGAGCTGATTGGTGTCGAATTTTCTGAAAGTTATTTAATGCAGTGTTTGGGCCTCAGTGCCCGTAGTGCAGAGCAGCTGGCCAAAGAGCGTTATGGACAGGATGTGCCCTATGCCGAGATTCGCCAGCGTGCCGATGTGCTGGAACTGGAACATGTACGTCATCACGGTGTTCCCATTAAAAAGGGTTTATTACAGGTATTGGAACGCTTACGCAAGGCAGGCCTGAAAATGGCGGTGGCGACTTCAAGTCGCCGTGCGATCGCAGAAGAATATCTGATCAATGCCAATGTCTATAAGTTTTTTGATGTGCTGGTGTGTGGCGATGAGATTAAACAGGGGAAACCTCATCCGGAAATTTTTATCAGTGCAGCCGAAAAAATCAATTTAAGCCCGGCCCAGTGCCTGATGTTTGAAGATTCTGAAAACGGTTTGCGTTCTGCCTATGATGCAGGTGGTATGACGGTACTTTTCAAGGATATCAAAATACCGAACGAGTCCATGCTGGCACAAGCCCAGTATTATTATAAAACGGTCGAAGATTTTTTGACAGAACTGAATCAGTTTGTTCCGGTTCTGGACATGCCGGAACTGGAGACCGCTTTTCCGCAAACACTCAATCAGCTGACTGTCGGGATTCACGGTTTTGGTGCAATTGGGGGCGGTTATCTGGCTCAGGTATTATCACACTGGGATGGATACACTCGTCCGCGCAAAATTATTGCTTCGACACGTAATCCGCTGTATCAATCTAGCGTCAATGCCTTTGGCACTTACTGTATTCGCTATGGCCAGAATTCTTTTGACCAGCGTATCGAAAATATGAGCGTGATTGATGCGCATGATCTGGAACAAATGCAGAACATGTATATTGAATCCAGTCTTGTAGCAGTCTGCGTACCTGAGGAAGCGCTGGTTTCTGAAGCGGAGGTAATTGCACAGGGCTTATACGCACGTTATCTGGCTTATGAGCAGCAGGATCAGCCACTGACAGTTTTAATTATCCTGAATAAAATCGGTGCTAAACAACGGGTGATGCAGCAGATTCTGAATAGTCTGCGAATGATTACTGATGAACAGACAGCCCAGAAAATTATGGATCAGCATTATTTCTGTGACACCGTGGTCAACCGTATGGTGTCCAAGCTGTCAGACCAGAAACTGTACCGTCAGCTGCGTATCAAATACAACATGTTTAAGCAGTATCAGCTGGATGAGGATCTGTCCGTAGTTGATCTGGATGATGCTACTGCACTGAATGCAGAACAGGAACATCAGGCTGGGCTATATATTGAAGACCTGCGCCGTAATTTCCAGCCGAGTCATATTCTGCAGTCTATGGATCTGATTCTGTTTAATGCTGAAACGGATATGCCGATTTATGTAGAAAATAACAGTCCGTTACTGGCGAAAATGCGGCAGATGATTCTGGTGGATGATATTGCCAATATCCAGCTGATTAAAAACCGCTTATGGAATGGCGTGCATGCGATGATGGCGTGGTATGCCAGTCTGCGTGGACATCAGACTATTGGTATTGCCATGTCTGATCATACAGTCAGAAAATTTATGCACCAGGCCTTAGCTCAGGTGAAGCATGGCCTCTGCTACCAGATTCCAAAACATGCCTCAGACCTGGAACGTCTGGCTCAAAGCTTTAGTGAATCCTGTGCCAATGCCTATCAGGATCCATGCGCACGTGTAGGTCGTGAGCCCCTAAGAAAACTTGAGCATAATGAGCGTGTTATGGGGTCATTGGCCACCTTGCTTAAATATAGCTTAGCTTTTGATGTCGTTTTAAAAGGAGCGGTGCTCGGTTATGTCTATGCTCTCGAGCAGGGTGAATGCGAGCAGCAGGAACTTTTGATGCATTTGCAGATTCAGTTGAGACATATGGCATTAGAGCCGCAGCTTTATGAGACTTTGTATGATGAAATGTCACAATTCATCAACTATATTATTGCTGGAAAATTGTCCTTGCAAAAATTCATGCAACTGGATTTACAACAGGCATTAAGCTAAATAAAAAGTTAAATAAAAAAGACCCGAATTTTCCGGGTCTTTTTTATGGGAATATATAATGTATTAAACAGTGCTAGCTTCTTGTTGATAAATACAGGATTGCGCAATCAGTAGCTGATCCTCCATCGACAGATCAAGATTTTCCCATTTCTGCATCTGCTGCAGGAGCCAGATAAAATCATCGACTTTCGGTTGGGCACTTTTCCCAACAAAATTCCGGATAATATTCTTGATCTTGTAAAAGTCATAGACATGCCGCTGGGCGGAACATTCAAACTGAATAATCTGATAATCGACTAACATGTCCCATACTTCTGATAAATCACTGCGCTGCTTTAAATCATCCTGCGCTTTTTGTACTGCCTTGACCACTGCCTCTACAGTAAATGGATGCTGTTCGACTTTATCGGCAACTTTTGGAATGACATTCTGGCTTGCCGCGACGATAAAACTATAGCCTTCAAGTTTGGCCTGAATATTCCAGGGTTCTCCCACGCAAAAGCCATCGAATACCTGTTTTGAAATTCCTTTTACCATGGAAGGCGGTGGAGACGTCATCAGCTGGATATTCTTGGCCAGTTGTGGATCAGTCAGTGCCAGCCATTCTTTTAAGCAGTAATGGTGAATCGAATATTTATACACATAGGCCAGATTGATGGGATGATTCTGTTGTAAAGCCTGTACCAGTTTCTTTGAGGTGCTTTGTTCATCATCCTCAGGCTGGATACCGAGTTCATAGCACAGATCTTGGCGCAGGCTAATAAAAGCCTGATTCACGCTCAGTACTAGAGGGGTTTGCAAAGCCACCTGTAACTGGTCTGTGCCCAGGGCAGCAGCGGGCAACATGGCAGAGAGGCAATGCGCTGCATCCAGAAAGCCATAGGCCAGACGGTCTCTTAGACTTGACCAGGAGGCTTCCCGGATTAGATTCACTTTTAATCCTTGTTCGGCAAAATAGCCCTGTTTTTCTGCCCAGAGAATGGCAACACAGTCAAGCAGCGGAATATAGCCAATATTGAGTTCGGTTTTTTCTAATGTAGACATATGCTTTTCCTTATTGGCCCAATAACAGCTTCTGTGCATCCAGCAAGCGTCTGGCCATTTCACCAATGGTAATCCGGTGACTCATGGCATTTTTACGTAATAAAGCAAAGGCTTGCTCTTCGGTTAGGGCATGCAGCTGAATCAGCAGGGCTTTGGCTTTATCAATATCTTTACGATCAGTCAGCTTGTCCTGGGTTTCTTTTAAATCATCGAGCAGCTTTTTATGCTTACGAAACTGCTCAATGGAAATTTCCAGAATGCTTTCCAATTTGGTGGGATCAATACCATCAACAATATAAGCCGTGATTCCGGCATCTATTGCACTCTTGATGGTGTCTTTATTGGAGTTCTGGGTAAACAGGACCGTCGGAAGTTCATATTGGCTGACGCAGCTTTCAATAATATCCCGATGTGGATGATCCATATTCAGCAGAATCACATCGGCATGAATGCCTTTGACATGCACCATATTCAGGTCATTCAGGATGAGACAGGCCACCACCTGAAAATCATGTAAAAGCAGGGATTCCTGGATAAATTGAGCGCGCTCCAGATCATCATCAATAAGAGCTATTCGTAATTTGGACATGGAATATTTTCAAGTAAGGCCTAAGGAATATTCAAGCACGAATAAAGCAAAAAACATGCCATTAATTTGGTGCATAAAAGTCCGCTGATGTATTCAATTTAGTGCACAACTTAAGGTGCAACAGCCGTCAAGTGCTCAAAATGAAGCATCTGGCTGGATGATTTGTCGTTAATTAGGCGTTTCTACTTTAATAAAAGTTGGCACGATTTATGCTTTTATTAAATCGTCAAAGATGACTTTCAATACTAACAACGGCCAACGATGTCCGTTCTGATCGTAATCGCACTCTCAAGGAGTGTGATTGAAGTTTCGTTCAGCACAGGATAAATGACATGGTCAGTTGTTCAGCAATACAAAACGCATCAGCGTTACAACCTTTCGTCCAGCAAGACAAGCAGCCAGGACGCGGTCTTTACAACATATTCAATCAGCAGACATATCAATGCCTAGACTTGATATGTGGCTTGGAGTGCAGATATGAAAATTCTCATGATTGGGCATGGCATGGTGGGGCATAAATTCATCGAATCTGTACTGGAACAGACCGGTGATGACATTGAGCTGACCATTTTGGCAGAAGAGCCACATTTAGCTTATGACCGGGTACATTTGACCGAATATTTCAGCGGCAAGTCGGTCAAGGATCTGAGTCTGTGTCGTAGTGATTTTGCCGATGCTTATGGCATTGATTTGCGACTTAATACTAAAGCGGTTGAAATTGATCAGCTCCATAAAACCGTCACCACCAGCCAGGGTGATGTGCTGAGTTTTGACAAGTTGATTCTCGCTACCGGTTCTTATGCCTTTGTGCCACCAATCCCGGGCAATGACCGTCAGAATTGCTTTGTTTATCGTACCATTGAAGATCTGGATGCCATTCGTGCAGCCAGTCTGAATGCCAAAACTGGCGTAGTGATTGGCGGCGGCTTGCTAGGGCTGGAAGCAGCGAAAGCCCTGCGAGATCTGAATCTGGAAACCCATGTCGTAGAATTTGCTCCGCGTCTGATGGCGGTGCAGATTGATGATCTGGGCGGCCGGGTACTGCGCTCTAAAATTGAAGACCTTGGTGTCAAGGTACATACTCAAAAGGCCACGTCAAGTATTGAAGATGGTGACAGCACTCAGCATGTAATGAAGTTCGGAGACGGTTCGGTGCTTGAAACCGATATCATCCTGTTCTCGGCCGGCATTCGTCCGCGTGATGAACTGGCGCGCCAAAGTGGTTTACTGATTGGTGAGCGTGGCGGCATCATCATTAATGATTATTGCCAGACCTCACATCCGGACATTTATGCCATTGGTGAATGTGCACTTTGGGACAATAAAATTTATGGTCTGGTTGCACCAGGCTATGACATGGCGCGGATCGCGGCAAAACATGTCCTAGGCCAAGAAAGTCATGCATTCGCTGGTGCGGACATGAGTACCAAGCTCAAACTGATGGGCGTGGATGTCGCTTCTATTGGTGATGCACACGCCATGTCACCAGGTGCCTTGAGCTATTTCTATGCTGATGAAGCCGCGCAGGTTTATAAAAAAATCGTGGTGTCAGCAGACAAGACCAAGCTGCTGGGCGCGGTGCTGGTGGGCTGTGCCAAAGAATATAGTGATCTCCTGCAAATGATGCTAAATGGTCTGGCTGTACCGGAGCAACCGGAAAGCCTGATCATGCCGGGCTTTGATCAGTCAACCTCCAAATCAGGTGGCAGTGGCATCGATTTATTGCCTGACAGTGCGACCATCTGTTCATGTAATAACGTTTCCAAAGCTGATATCTGTTCAGCCATTGATGGCGGTGCAACTTCATTGGGTGCATTGAAAAAATGCACGCAGGCTGCAACAGCGTGCGGTGGCTGTGCGCCACTGGTAACGCAGGTTCTCAAATCTGAATTACAGCGTCAGGGTGTCACGGTGAACAATCACCTGTGCGAACACTTTGCCTATTCACGTCAGGAACTGTATCACCTGGTACGCGTGCATGAAATCAAGACATTCTCTGACCTGATTCAGCAACATGGGCACGGCATGGGCTGTGATATCTGCAAACCGACTGTAGCCAATATTCTGGCATCCTGCTGGAATGATTTTGTTCTGAAACCAAGTCATGCCGGTTTGCAGGATAGCAACGACTACTACCTCGGCAATATCCAGAAAGATGGTTCCTATTCGATTGTGCCACGTGTGGCAGGCGGCGAGATTACCCCGGATGGTCTGATTACCATCGGTCAGATCGCCAAAGATTATGGTCTATATACCAAAATCACGGGCGGACAACGAATTGACATGTTTGGTGCGCAGGTACATCAACTGCCTGAAATCTGGGAAAAGCTGATTAATGCCGGTTTCGAGTCCGGACATGCCTACGGCAAATCTTTACGTACGGTGAAATCTTGCGTGGGCAGCACTTGGTGCCGTTTCGGGGTCGATGATTCTGTCGGCTTGGCAATTTTCCTGGAGAACCGTTATAAAGGCCTGCGTTCACCACATAAAACTAAAATGGCAGTATCCGGCTGTACCCGTGAATGTGCAGAAGCACAGAGCAAGGATGTCGGTGTCATTGCCACGGAAAAAGGCTGGAATCTATATGTATGCGGCAATGGCGGCATGAAACCGCGCCATGCTGAACTGCTCGCCTCTGATCTGGATACTTCCACCCTAATCAAATATATCGACCGCTTCTTTATGTTCTATATCCAGACGGCGGACCGTCTGCAGCGCACCAGCGTATGGCGTGACAATATGGAAGGCGGGCTGGACTATCTCAAAGATGTCATTGTGCATGATTCGCTCGGCATTGCTACTGAACTGGAAAGCCGTATGCAGCATGTGATTGGCACTTATCAGGATGAATGGCGCAGCGCGATTGAAGATCCTGAAGTACGCAAACGTTTTAAGACTTTTATCAATGCCAAAGCAGCCGAGCAGAATGACCCACATATTCAGTTTGCGCCTGTACGTGGCCAGATTCGTCCAAAGACAGAAGCTGAACGTGATTTAAACCGTATTCCAGTGGTTGAAGCCTAAACACCATAGTCAGGGAGAATGAAAATGACAATTTTAAAAGACATGAACGAACTGAACTGGTACGAAGTCTGTCATCTGGATGAGATCACCCCGAATACCGGTGTTGCAGCCTTGATTGAAGATCAGCAGATTGCAATTTTTCGCGTGGGTCAGGAACAGCGGGTTTATGCACTCAGCAATCAGGATCCTTTTAGTCTGGCCAATGTCATAGCACGTGGCATTCTGGGTGATCTGCAAGGTGAGCGTGTAGTCGCATCCCCCATTTACAAGCAGCATTTCAGTCTGGTGACCGGCCGTTGTCTGGAAGAACAAGACCAGAAATTACTGGTATTTCCAACCCGAATTGAAAATGGCAAAGTTCTGGTGAGTCCAACTCCACAAAAGACCTATATTTCCAGTAATGGTCAAAACACAGAGCGCTTAAAACTGGTACTGGTCGGGAATGGACTGGCGGGTATGCGCTGTCTGGAAGACTTGCTGGATATGGCGCCAGATCGTTATGACATTACCGTGATTGGGGAAGAACCGTGGGGCAATTACAACCGGATCATGTTATCACCGGTATTGTCTGGTGAAAAAAGCTTTACCGAAATTATGCTGCATTCAGCTGACTGGTATGCCGAAAAAGGCATTCGATTCATTGCTGGAGATGCTGCCAGCTCTATCGACCGTTCACGTAAGCAGGTTCATACCCAAAAAGGCGAAGTCGTTGCTTATGACCGTCTGATCCTCGCGACCGGTTCCAAACCCTTTGTACCGCCAATTCCGGGTGTTGAACTTGAAGGCGTGATTAGCTTTCGGGATATTCAGGATGTTAACCGCATGCTGGATTACTGCAAAACCAAGCAAAACGCCGTCGTGATTGGGGGCGGTCTGCTGGGACTGGAAGCAGCTTATGGGCTGAAGCAGCAGGGAATGAATGTGATTGTGCTTCATCTGATGGACCGTATTATGGATCGTCAGCTGGATATGAAAGCCAGTCAAATGCTGAAAAAATCAATTGAAGATAAAGGTATCCGGATCATCACCGAAGCCAACACCGAAGAGCTGATCGGTATTGATGGTCGCGTGACTCAACTGCGGCTAAAAGACGGGACAATGCTGGATGCCGATTTGGTGGTCTTCGCCGTCGGGATTCGACCAAATAAAACTTTGGCTGAACAGGCTGGCTTACGCTGTAACCGCGGCGTGCTGGTGAATGACACCATGCAGACCTATGATCCGAGTATCTATGCCGTTGGTGAATGTATTGAGCATCGTGGCCAGACCTTTGGATTGGTTGAGCCATTATGGGGACAGGCCTTTATCTGTGCGACGCATCTGGCTGAACATGGCCGACTGACCTTTAAGGCACCGACTGTTCCGACCCAACTGAAGGTCAGCGGATGTGACGTATTCTCGGCAGGTAATTTTGAACCTCAGGATGATTTTGAAGATATCGTGCTGAATGATGAGAAGCGTCAGATTTATAAACGGATCATCATCCAGCAGGACAAGGTCATTGGTGCGGTGCTATTTGGCGATACCGAAGATGGGGCTTGGTATGCAGAACTGATTGCGGACCAGACACCAATTAGTAAGATCCGCAGCAAACTGCTTTTTGGTCGGGATTTTGCATTAAAAAAGGCAGGGTAATCGGATCAATCTTCCTCAACCCCTCTTTTCCAAAGAGGGGAACCTCCCTCCTTTATTAAAGGAGGGAGGGGGAGGATTAAAGCTTTTGAGACATAGAAAAAATTTAAATCAAACCTGTAAAAGCTAGAGATCAGAGATTTGGTGAAACAAGTGAATTTGGATGATTAAGGAGCGCAGCAGCAATGAATAGTATTCCGGTTATGGAACTACATAGCTCTACTGAATCCCAAATAAAAACCGTTCAGACGACCTGTCCTTATTGTGGAGTAGGCTGTGGCGTCATCGCGCACGTAAGCCAAACCCCTATGGGTGAAAAGGTTCAGGTTGAAGGCGATGTTCAGCATCCGGCGAACTTGGGCAAGTTGTGTATTAAAGGCAGTCATCTCGCCGATACACTTGGCTTAAAAACCCGGCTTCTGCATCCGATGACAGGTCGAAAAGAACAGCGGCAAATAAGCACTTGGGATCATGCCATTTCAAGTATTGCCAATAAATTTCAGCAATGTATTGATCAGTATGGGCGCGACAGCATCGCCTTTTATGTCTCTGGCCAGCTTTTAACTGAAGACTATTATGTGGTGAACAAGTTTGTAAAAGGCTATCTCGGTACTGCCAATATTGATACCAATTCAAGACTGTGCATGTCATCTGCTGTGGCAGCACATAAACGAGCTTTTGGCGAAGATCTGGTGCCGGCCAGCTACACAGATTTTGAGCAGACAGAAATGGTGGTTCTGGTCGGTTCCAATACCGCCTGGTGCCATCCGGTGCTATATCAGCGCATCATGAAAGCCAAGGAAGAGCGGGATTTATTTGTGGTAGTGATTGATCCACGCTTTACTGCAACCTGTGAAGCGGCAGATTTACACTTACCCATTTTACCAGGTCAGGATGTCGCGCTGTTTAATGGCTTGTTGCAATATCTTCAGCAAAATGGCCATGCTGATCTGGATTTTGTTACCCAACATACTCAAGGTCTGGAGCAAGCGCTTGCCAGCAGCTCGACAGAGTTATCGATTGAAAGCGTGGCAAAGCGTACTGGTATTGCTATTGAAAAATTAACCTTATTTTTTCAGAAATTTGCCCAGACCGAAAAAATTATGAGCCTGTTTTCCATGGGTGTAAACCAATCCTCTCAAGGCGTAGACAAGGCCAATAGCATTATCAACTGTCATTTATTGACAGGGAAAATAGGCAAACCCGGTTCGGCACCTTTTTCCATGACTGGACAACCGAATGCGATGGGCGGACGGGAAGTCGGTGGGCTGGCCAATATGCTGGCCAGTCATCTGGATTTAGACAATCTGCAGCATCAGCAACTGGTGCAAGATTTCTGGCAAAGCCCGGTCATCGCGCGGCAGCCCGGATTAAAAGCAGTAGATTTATTTCAAGCGGTGGAAAGCGGGAAAATCAAGGCCATCTGGATTATTGCCACCAATCCGATCGTGAGTTTGCCCGATGCAGATCAGGTTAAACGCGCCTTGGAACAGTGTGAATTTGTGGTGGTTTCCGATATTTGTCTCGACACCGATACTACGCAATATGCCGATGTACTGTTGCCGGCACTGGGTTGGGGCGAAAAAGATGGCACAGTCACCAATTCGGAGCGACGTATTTCACGGCAAAAGGCTTTTTTGCCGGCTCCGGGTGAAGCCAAAGCAGACTGGTGGGCCATTTCCCGAGTGGCCAAGGTCTTGGATTTTAGCGGTTTTGACTTTAATAATAGCCATGACATTTTTCTGGAACATGCCCGTTTATCTGCTTATCAGAATAGTTCGCTTTCGCAACGTGAAGATACCCCTAATTTCCGCTATTTCAATCTGCAAGGTTTAACTCATCTCAGTTTTGCTGAATATCAGAATCTAACACCGATCCAGTGGCCGGTCTGGGATAAGCAAGAAGTTCATCAGGTTGGTCAACTATTTAGCCAAGGCCAGTTTAGCCATGCAGATGGCAAAGCCAGATTGGTGCCGACAGTTGCAGCCGATCCGGTACATGCTATTTCTGCTGAATATCCTCTGATCCTGAATACCGGACGGATTCGCGATCAATGGCACACCATGAGCCGTACCGGATTATCTGCCAGTTTATCCCAGCATCGTGCCGAGCCTTATTGTGAGCTGCATCCGCACGATGCGCTGAAATATGGCCTGAAAGATGCCGAGCTGGTCGAGGTGAAATCCGCTTGGGGAAGTTGTGTGCTCCGTGTGCAATTTTCACAAAATATGCGACGTGGCCAGATTTTTGCACCGATTCACTGGAACGACCAGTTTGCCTCAGATGCGCGGATTGGCAAAGTGGTGAATCCTGTAGTTGACCCGATTTCTGGTGAGCCAGAATTTAAACATACTCCGGTGATGATCCAGCCATTTTATACCCAGTTGCAGGGCGTGCTGTATGTACGGGAAGGCTTTGAACAACAGATCCAGACCATGATTGAAAATACGGTGTGGTGGAGCAAAATTCAAACCACTCAGGCCATCCGGTATGAACTGGCAGACCGGCGCCGTTTTTCTGATATCACCGGGCAGATCAAGAGCCTGTTAGCCTTTGATGATGAAAGTTTTGAATGGCTGAATCTCGAAGATCAAACGGCGCATATCAGTCATAGTGTGGTTCTTCAGGATGGCCAGTTAATTGCCAGTTTTTATATCGCACCGGCGGCATTATTGCCAGATCGTGACTGGGTGGCTGGCCTGTTTAGACGTGAACGTCTGAGTGCATTACATCGTAAAGCATTGCTGGCAGGTCAGGCCATGTCGATGGGAAATAGTGAAGGAGCATTGGTCTGTAGCTGTTTTAAGGTCGGCAAGAACCGAATTATTCAAACCATTAAAGATAAAAATATCACGCATGAAAAACAGGTGACTGCATGTCTAAAAGCCGGAGGAAATTGCGGTTCGTGTTTGCCAGAAATTAGAGGCCTGATTAAGGCCTGCCAGACGGAGTGCATAGAATGAAAAGAAGAGTGATGAAGACGGTGTCTTATCCGGAAACCGACGTGGTGATTCTGGCCGGAGGTTTAGCGCGGCGCATGAATGGCATCAATAAATTGCTGCACAAATTTGATGATGAAATCCAGCTGATTAAAATCCATCAGCAACTGAAGTCCCGGGCAAGCAAAGTCTGGGTCAATAGCCATCGGGATCACTCTATTTATAAACGGATGATTCCTTCGATTGATTTTTATCAGGACGATGAACCCGGCTTTCAGGGACCATTGATGGGCATGAAGAGTGCCTGGTCACATGTGGAATCTGATTATGTGCTGTTCGTGCCTTGTGATGTGACCTATATCCCCAAAAAGGTCATTTCACGTTTACATCAGGCCTTGCAACGACATCCCTTGTGTGAAGTGGCGGTAGTTGAAATCAATGAAAAGGCATTGTTTCCATTCTGTCTGATGAAACACAGCAGCTTACCCACTCTTATACAACATCTTGAAAATGATCAGCACAGTTTAAAACTCTGTTTTGTTGACATGCACATGCAGCGGGCAAGCTTTAAAAATCGTGCCCTGTTTTTTCACAGTATTAATTCATTTGATGAGCTACAGCAGCATCAACAGCTTAACTTTCTCTAGCGTTTAAAATGCTAAAAGTCGAATTATCATATCCTGGTTCACCAAAATATTGCTTTTTTTATTTTTCGAGCGAAATTTTGGACTAAAAAAGAACAAATATTACCCATTAATATTCATTAAACATAAATTTGTGCAAAGTTGGAACACTTTTTGCCCATTCATTGTGAAGAAATAGGGCAGTAACTCAAGACTGTTAAATAACCGTGCAGATCTCATCATGGACCGCAGCAATGAACAGCATGACAGCTTTAGCACCTCGCAGTATCTTTCAGGATCAGTTTGGACGCCAGAAACGTAAGTTGCGGATCTCGGTGACTGACCGCTGTAATTTTAAATGCAGCTATTGCATGCCTGAACATCCGCAATGGATAAATAAAAAAGATTTGCTCAGTTTTGAAGCCCTGTATGCTTTTTGCGAGTTTATGGTGCGACACGGGATTGAGCAGATCCGCGTGACGGGGGGCGAACCGTTGATGCGTCAGGGTATTGTTCATTTTATTGCCTGCTTACAGACATTGAAAGCAATTGGCCTGAAACGTATTTCCATGACCAGTAATGGCCATTATTTAAAAGATTATGCTCAAGCGCTTAAACAGGCAGGACTGGACGATCTGAATATCAGTCTAGACAGTCTTGATCCAAAGCAGTTTCAGCAACTGACCCAAAAACAGTTACAGCCTGTACTTCAAGGTATTTCTGCCGCACAGCAGGCAGGTTTGACCGTCAAGATCAATAGTGTGCTCATCAAAGGCATCAATGACAATCAGATTATTCCTTTGGTGAAATGGGCACAGCATCAGGCTATAGAACTGCGTTTTATTGAGTTTATGCCCCTCGATGGCGATCAGAAATGGAATCCGTCTGATGTCATCAGTGAGCAGGATATCCTGGATCAACTGAAAACTGAATTTGATGTCCAGGTATCTCAAGGACAAGGCGCCAATCCAGCCCGTGGCTATTTGGTCAATGGGCAGCCTTTGGGGATTATTTCCACCATTACCCATTCATTTTGCGGTGATTGTGACCGTCTGCGCCTCAATGCCCAAGGTGAATTTTATAACTGTTTATTTGCCAGACAAGGCCTGAACCTTAAGGCAGATATCGAACAACTGGCGTTGGATCATTTCGTCGCACAGACATTTCAGCACAAGCTTCACGCTTATATCTGGCATAAAGAGGCCGGTTTTCATGCGATCCAGCAATCACAAATACAAAAGCCGATCCGAAAAATCAGCATGCACAGCATTGGAGGATAAATATGTCACTCACTCAGCAAAAATTAATTCATATCAAAATAGAAGCCTTCGGTGCGATTGAACGACAAATCCCCGCAGATTTGAGTTTGCAATGCGAGTCTGAAATTCAGGTTTCTGAAGTCCTGAACCAGTTGCTATCCCTCTATCCTGATATACAGCCCATGCTGGAACGCTGCGCCTGTGCAATCGGTGAAGACATTATTTCCAGACAGAATGTTTTAAATCGTGACAGTACGCTGGTGCTGTTATCGCCGGTAGCAGGAGGCTGAGATGCAACTCAAGTCACTAAAACAATTTGCCCGAATCCAGCAGACTGCTTTTAGTCTGGAGGATTTTGATGGTATCCAGCATTTTCCGGAATGTGGTGGAATCGGCATCTTTGTCGGAACAGTACGTAACCATCATCAGGGGAAAGCTGTGCGTGCCCTGAAATATACCGCCTATGCGCCTGTGGCTGAAAAAATGATTCGTGAAATTGAACAGCAGATCCAGATCAAATACCAGGTGTCTTATGTGCGGGTAGTGCACCGTATTGGTGAGCTGGAGGTTGGGGTAACAGCCATTATTGCTATGGCTTATGCGGCCCATCGTCGTGAGGCCTTCGCTGCCTGTGAGGAAGCTGTGGAACGGGTGAAGCATGAGGTTCCGGTCTGGAAAGAAGAGTTTTATCTGGATGGTAGCAGCCAGTATGTGGAAGGCTGTTGTATTCGAAAAGATCATGGACCTGAAACTAATCACTCTCATCATGCAGAAGAAGCGCATTGTCACCATCACCATGTAGCAGAACACGCTTGCCAATCACCATCTAATTAAATGCGTCCAATGAGGATGCATAAGATGAATCACTTTAAAACAGATTTTAAAAATTAGCCTGGGATGAATCATGAAAAATGTAGGGATGAAAGCAGAAAGTTACCGTACAGCAATTGCCACTGGAATCCTGCATGCACCGCCACATTGCATTGAGCTGCTACGTAATGGCAATACTGAAAAAGGTGATGCCCTGAAAACAGCACGCATTGCCGGCATTCTAGGTGCCAAACGTACCGATGAGCTGATTCCATTGTGCCATCCATTACCGATTTATCGTGCCGATGTGGAATATGAACTGTGTGATGCACATGTCGAAATTATTGCTACTGTTGAAACCATTGGACCAACTGGTGTGGAAATGGAAGCTTTGACAGCGGTCAGTCTGGCAGGTCTGACCTTGTATGACATGCTGAAGCCGCATTGTGAACCGGAAGATTTGTCGCTGGATCAATGCAGGTTGCAGCAGAAAAAAGGCGGAAAATCACATTTTACCCGCGTACTTAAAGAGAGTCTGTCCGCTTCGGTTATTGTGCTGTCCGATACGGTTGCAGCAGGCAAAAAGCCGGACACTGCCGGACAAAACGTAATGGAAATTTTAAAAGAAGCCAATTTTGATTCTATTAGTTATCAGGTTATTCCCGATAGCCCAGAACAGCTCTTGACCCTGATTGAACAGCAGAAAAATCAGTATCCGCTGATTCTAACTGTGGGCGGTACTGGCTTAGGTCGTAAAGACCTGACCGTCGAAACCCTACAACCTTTGCTGCAACGGGAAATTCCCGGTTTAATGGAAGCTTCACGTAGTTTTGGGCAAAAACGTACCCCTTATGCAGCATTGAGAACAGTCTGGTGATGACCCTACCGGGAAGTCGTCAGGGTGCGAAAGAATCTCTGATCGCGGTACTTCCGGCTTTGGTGCACTTGTTTGATGTGCAAAAAAATATCCCACATGCGGGAGGTTATCAATGAATCAGGCACTATTGCATTCAGCCTGCGGTGCTGAGCCGGGACTGATTTCTGTTGATCAGGCGCTGCAGATGATACTTGAGCAGACGCATATCCTAGCAACTGAAAGCCTGCCGCTTGCTCAGGCTCTGAATCGCTATCTGGCAGAGGCGATTGATTCGGCCATTCCATTGCCGCTATTTTCACAAAGTGCTGTAGATGGCTATGCGCTCTGCAGTCCAGAAAATATTAATGCACACAGCACTTTTGAACTCATTGGAGAGATTCGGGCAGGGCAAAGTACTGAAATTGAACTGCGGCCAGGTCAGGCAGTCCGGATTTTTACCGGTGCCAGGATTCCAGCAGGAACTACAACGGTCGCCCGTCAGGAAATTGTCGAATGCCATGCCAATCAAATCATTATTACAACAGACCTAAAACCTCATACGGATATACGTGATGCAGGCGAGGAAATCGCACAAGGGCAACGTCTCACAGATATAGGGCAAAAATTGCATGTAGGTGCAATTGCAGCTTTAAGTATGGCAGGTGTGAAGCAGGTTTTAGTTTATCGTTATCCTAAAATTGCTGTTGTGATTACTGGAGATGAAGTGGCTTCCAGTATTGAAGACCTGAATTGCGGAAAAATCTTTGACGCCAATGCTCCATTGATTCAGGCCTGGTTTCAGTCACAGGGACAAGAGGTTGATATTTTCCATGTTTCAGATAATGAGTCTGAGTTGCAAGCATTAATGCCTCGTCTTAAAAACCAATACGATGTCATATTGACCACTGGCGGCGTGTCGGTGGGTGATTATGATTTCATTCGCCCAGTTGCCCTAGAGCAGGGTTTTGAGCAGATTTTCTGGAAAGTGAAGCAGAAGCCTGGAAAACCGATGTTATTTGCTAAGTATCGTCGAGATGATCAAGGTTACTGTTATCTCTTGGGTTTACCGGGGAATCCGGCTGCCGTTTATGTCGGTATGCAAATCTATACGGCAACTTTACTGAATGCCTTACAAGGGAAAAAGCAGTCACCCGCATGGTTGAGTGCGGTAATGACGCATGATTTGAAAGCGGATGCACGCGAACGATTTTTAAGGATGGCTGCTGAATTTGATCAGGGCACTTTAAAACTCAAAAGCCTGGCAAAGCAACAGTCGCATATGTTGAGTAATCTGATGCAGGCCAACTGTCTGGTCCGTATTCCGGCCGGAACAGAAATCCAGGCGGGGCAAGTCGTACAGGGTTTGTGGATTTAAACTGAATGCAAAGTAGAAATAAACAGATGCATCTTTTCAGAATCTTATTCATCGGTATGCTGCTTATACCCGGCTTAACACATGCTGAGACAGTAAAAATATATGCTGCAGCAAGCCTGACCAATGCAATCACTGATATTTCCAAGCTATATCAGCAGCAACATCGAAATATTCGGATTATTCCTGTTTTTGGAGCATCTTCTGTGCTGGCCAGACAGATTGCAGCAGGAGCTGAGAGTGATATCTTTTTTTCTGCAGATCTTGAATGGATGCATGATTTACTTAAAAAACAAAAAATTCAGATCGGTCAGATTCGACCTTTGCTCTTGAATGAACTTGTATTGATTAGTCCTATTCAGCAAAAAAATCATTTTAAAATGTCGGCCGACTTTAATTTTGCTAAAGCCTTTCAAGGTTATTTATGTACCGGACAAATGGAATCGGTGCCTGCCGGGAAATATGCCCAGGAAAGCTTAACCCGGCTGGGCTGGTTAAATCCGCTTCGGGGTAGAATAGTCGGTACGGATAGCGTTCGTTCAACCTTGGCTTTTGTAGAACGTGGCGAATGTCAGGTCGGCATTGTATATAGAACTGATGCCTTGATGAGTAAAAAAGTTAAAATTTCGGGGGTGTTTCCAGCCAGTACACATCGTCCGATTGTGTATCCGATTGCTTTAACCCGGCAAGGCCAGAAAAATCAGGCAGCAGTCCAGTTTTCTGAATTTATCCAGACGAGCGCACAGGCCAGACAGATTTTCCAGAAATATGGTTTTAAGTTCAAGGCTCCATAACTAATGATGCTCACACCAGAAGAATTGAGTGCCTTGATGCTTTCAGCCAAAGTGGCGGGCTTTGCCACAGCGGTGTGCCTGCCATTTGCTATCGCCGTGGCATGGCTACTGGCACGTTATGAATTCAGGGCCAAATTTCTCGTAGAGGCTATATTGCAGATGCCCATGGTGCTACCGCCGGTAGTATTGGGTTATCTTCTGCTCCTGCTATTTGGTCATCAGGGGATACTGGGGCAATATCTGCATGCATTGGGAATTCAGCTGATATTTAACTGGAAAGGTGCGGTACTGGCAGCAATGATTGTGGCATTTCCTTTAATGGTTCAACCAATTCGCTTGTCTTTTCAAATGATCAACCGGCAGTTAGAACAGGTGGCAGGATCTCTAGGCGCAGCACCATGGCGGGTATTCTGTAGCATTAGCCTGCCTCTGGCTTTGCCGGGAATTTTAATCGGCAGCATTTTATGTTTCAGTCGTAGTCTGGGAGAGTTTGGTGCCACGATTACTTTTGTCGGTAATATTCCCGAGGAAACCCGCACGATCCCTATCGCCATTTATAGCCTGTTGCAACAACCTGATGGAGAAAGCATGGCTATGCGTCTGGTCATTTTATCTCTGATTCTGGCTTTTTCTGCCTTGATTGCAAATTACTGGATCATGCAGAAGTATCAATGTAAATTGGAGGCTTAAGATGTTGAAGTGTGATTTTCAGTTTAATTACGCAAATTTCAAGCTACTGGCCAATCTGGATATGCAATCGCAGTTGATTGGTATTGTGGGAGCATCAGGAAGTGGAAAAAGCACCTTTTTAAAAAATATTGCAGGGCTATTAAAACCATCACAAGGCTTTATTCATTTTCAGCAAAAAATACTATTTGATCATCAGCAGAAACTGAATATTCCGGTTCATCAAAGAAAAATTGCCCTGATTTTTCAGCAAGCCTTACTGTTTCCGCATCTGAATGTCATGCAGAATTTAAAATATGCAGAACAGCTAAATGTAAAAAATAAAGGTCAGCAGAAATTTATGTTTGAAGACATTGTGGAGTTACTCGAATTAAAGCCACTACTTCGGCATAGGGCGCATCAACTTTCTGGTGGACAGGCACAGCGCGTTTCTATTGGACGTGCACTTTTATCTTCTCCCGATCTATTACTTTTGGATGAACCTTTAAATGGACTGGATCAAAAGCTGAAAAACCAGATTTTACCCTTTCTGAAAATTGTGATTAATCAAACAAACTTACCCATGATTTATGTGACCCATCATGTAGATGAAGTGGCATATTTACAGGCGCAGGTATTGCATTTTGAAAAGGGAAAAATACTCTGATTCAATGCTGCACCGATTTAAACCAGCAATGACTCCGAGCAGGTCATCCTCTCGCTGTTTTGCTCATAATGCCTCAGAAAATAACTATTTTTTCACTATTTTTAAGAAAGAAACATCTAATTTAAGAGTTTGAATATAAATTATTTTATGTAAAACAATATCTTATTTTATTTTAAAAATAATCTGGCATGACCTATGCATATATCTGATTAAAGTCAAAGAAGACTCTACATTTGTATGACGGCCAATGACGTCCGTTCTGATCGTTACTGATATGCCTCGGCATCACAGTGACTTAAATACGTTCAGTTCTGGTAAGGAAATGGCTATGTCTTCAAATACAAGTCTCAATAAAGCAACAAAAATAAGTCTATTTAACTTCAGTACTTCAGCGATGCGGGCCTTCCATATGAGTTGGCTCGCTTTTTTTGTCTGTTTCTTTGCATGGTTTGCCTGTGCACCCTTAATGCCTGTCATTGCCGGTGAATTCAGCCTGACCAAAGAGCAGATCGCCAATATCAATATTGCCGCAGTCGCTATTACAATTCTGGTGCGTCTGATCGTGGGACCTATACCGCCTTACTGATTATTGGCAGTATTCCGGTGTTTGGTGTGGCGTCGGCCAACAGTTATGAATCTTTCTTGTTTTTCCGTTTATTGATTGGCGCCATCGGTGCCAGCTTCGTGATCACCCAATATCATACCAGTATCATGTTTGCGCCAAATGTGGTGGGAACGGCAAATGCGACTACAGCAGGCTGGGGTAATGCCGGTGGCGGTGCGACTCAAGCCCTGATGCCTTTAATGCTGGCTGCTTTGGTGATGTTCGGTGTAGAACAGGCAATGGGATGGAGAATTGCACTTCTGGTGCCGGGTATTCTGATGATGATTGTCGGTGTACTGTACTGGAAATTCACCCAAGACTGTCCACAAGGTAATTTTAAAGAACTCCGTGCTCAAGGTATTTCTGTCGGTAGCGATAAAAAAGGTGGTCTTGCAATCTTGATGCATGCCGCACGTAACTACCGTGTGTGGATTCTATTTGGGGCTTATGCAGCCTGTTTTGGTATTGAAATTTTTATCCATAATATTATTGCCTTGTACTTTGTCGACAACTTTCAGTTTGGCCTAAAAGAAGCAGGCATGGCAGCCGGGATTTTTGGTTTACTGGCATTATTTGCCCGCGCCTTGGGTGGCATTGTTTCAGACAAAGTTGCCATTCAAAAAGGTCTGGATGGTCGAACCAAAGTCCTGTTTGCCTTGATCATGCTGGAAGGTCTGTTTCTTATTCTTTTTTCGCAAATGAACAGCGCGACCTTGGCGATCATGGCGATGACCATCTTTGCCTTGTTTACTCATATGGCGTGTGGCGCTACCTATGCACTGGTGCCTTTTATCGACCGTGATGCCTTGGGTGGTGTAGCTGGTATTATTGGTGCAGGTGGCAATGTCGGCGCAGTTGCTGCGGGGTTCCTGTTAAAGGGCATGCTGGATATTCAAACCACCCTGATGGTACTGGGTGGATTGGTAGTAATTGCAGCGAGTTGTGTACTAATGATCCGTTTCTCTGTCGAGCATAAAGAAAAAGAACAGCGTTTATATGAACAGGCCGTGACTGAACGTCATCTGGCAGAAGCACAGCAATAACACTACATTCCTGATTTAAAATGAATCGATAAAAAGGATAGCAATGTCCTTTTTGTTGTTTTTGCTAACTCAATAATAAAATGACGAACTATATATTCAAAATGAGAAATTATCATTTAAAAAGGACAGGATGATTGAATTAATTGGATAAAAATAAAATCATTTATAGTTTATATGTTTAATTTGAGGTGAAAAAATTATATATATTTTAATAATCATTCTAAATAAATTTAATAAGTGCAGATAAAATAAAAACCATTTTAATAATGGCTTTTATTCTTATAGAAGAGGATTAATAAGTTTTATAAGGTAAAAACTTTCCGGATAATACGACATTCACCCGATCTCCGTTTGGATTATTCTCCCGTTGAATATCCATGCTGAAATCAATTGCACTCATAATTCCATCCCCGAATTCTTCGTGGATCAGTTCTTTAATGGTCATACTATAGACGCTGACAACCTCATACCAGCGATAAATCAGCGGATCTGTCGGCACGCTAGTTGGCAGAGAACCTTTATAGGGTACGATTTGCAGCCAGGCGATGGCTTCATCAGTCAATCCAAATATTTCACCAATTTTTTCTGCCTGTTCTTTATTAAAAGCCATCTGACCCAAACATGCGGCTGTCACCCATTCTTTAGAAAGGCCTATTTTTTCAGCGACATCTGCCCATTTGATAGACTTTAAAACTTTCGCTGAAATAATCATGTCTGTCACTTGTTGACGATGGCTAATCATAATCTTCTCCAATAGCTATATTTAAAAATGACCGCTATAGATAATGCAGAGATTGTGCCAATATAATTATAAGAATTAAATTTTAAAATAATTTATAGGATTTTTATTAGCCATTTAAAATAAATGGCATGCTATTTGCTTTTATCTATATTAAATATGGCAACGACGCCATGACACAATTGATCTGTTTGAATAATGCAAGGCAAAGACGCCTAGGGTTGAAATAGACCTTAGGCGTTTTTTATTTGCAAACAGGCAAGTAATTTATATAAAGGGGATAAAAATATGGCTTATCTTGCTCCTGCAGAGTTTGCAAAAAAAGTGGTCGATGCCGGTGAGGCAAAACTTCATATGGCCACGCGTGATGTTTTAATTCGTGCGTTTATGGCAGGCGCAATTCTGGCGCTGGCAGCAGTATTTGCCGTGACGATTGCGGTACAAACAGGGGTACCACTGATTGGAGCGCTGCTATTTCCAGTCGGTTTCTGCATGTTATATCTATTGGGCTATGATCTGCTCACTGGGGTATTTGTATTGACTCCATTAGCCTGGCTAGATAAACGTCCTGGGGTAACGTGGTCACGTATTTTAAAAAACTGGGGACTGGTTTTTTTAGGTAACTTTGCCGGATGTTTAACCGTGGCAGTGTTGATGGCCGCAGTCTATACCATGGGTTTCGCCGCTGAACCGAATGCGGTCGGGGTGAAAATTGCCCATATTGGTGAAGACCGGACTTTAGGCTATGCCGAATATGGTTTTGCTGGCTGGATGACGATTTTTATCCGCGGCATGCTGTGTAACTGGATGGTGTCACTTGGGGTAATTGGTGCCATGATGTCAACCACGGTCAGCGGCAAATTCATCGCGATGTGGATGCCAATCATGCTGTTTTTCGCCATGGGTTTTGAACATTCAGTGGTGAATATGTTCCTGTTCCCATTTGCCATGATGATGGGCGGTGATTTCTCGATTACAGACTATTTCTTGTGGAATGAATTACCGGTGGCACTGGGTAATCTGGTGGGTGGTCTGGCACTGACAGGTCTGGCGCTCTATACCACGCATGTACGTACTGGTGATAAAAAAGAATTCTAATCTGAGCATGATGATTTATGCCTTGAGATTAAAGGGATCGATTCGATCCCTTTTTGAGTATTTAAAATGAATAAAAAATTAAAGATCAGCATCGGGCAATATTCTTCCGCTGGAATCAAAGCACAGAATCAGGATTTCCATGGAGTCTATATTCCTGAAGGCCACGCGCTTAGCAGTAAGGGAATTGCCTGTGCAATTGCAGACGGGATCAGTAGCAGCAATGTCAGTCATATTGCAGCAGAAACTGCAGTCAGCAGTTTTTTATCTGATTATTACTCGACTTCGGATGCATGGAGCACCCAAACTTCAGCGGCACGGGTCATTCGTGCGACCAACTCCTGGCTCTGTGCACAAACCCAGCAAAGTCGCGGACGTTTTGATAAAGACCGGGGGTATGTCTGCACTTTTAGTGCACTGATTTTGAAACAGAACAGGGCGCATATATTTCATGCTGGCGATAGCCGGATTTATCGCATTCAGGCACAAGCCATTGAACAGTTGACGGCTGATCACCGGGTTTGCCTGTCATCAACAGAACATTATTTAAGTCGTGCACTGGGTGCCGACCATCGTATCGATGTCGATTATCAGCAGCTTGAATTATGTGAAGATAATTTCTTTATCTTGATGACGGATGGGGTCTATGAATTTATGGAGATGCAGCTCATCTCGGAGATGCTGCAACAGAAACAACATCTGGATATCATTGCCAAGTCGATAATCGAACTGGCCTTAAAGCGGGGGAGTGATGACAATCTCACCATTCAAATCATTAAAGTGGAACAGTTGCCTGATGAGGAATCCTTTCATATCAAGAGCCATGTTTTATTTCCGCAACAGCTGAGTCATGGCGACCTGTTTGAAGGTTATCGAATTGATAAAATCCTGCACCAAAATCATCGCAGCAGCCTCTATTTGGCGCGTGATGAAGCGACAAAAAATCAGCTGGTCATTAAAACCTTGTCTGTCGATGTGCAGGATGACCTGAAAGCGATAGAACAATTCCAGCTAGAAGACTGGGTATCGAAACGCTTAAAACATGAAAATCTGCTGCAAGGCTATCCACATAAGGGCAGCAAGAAGTTTTTATTTCAAAGTTATGAATACTTGCAAGGGGAAAACCTAAGTCGCTGGCTGCATCGTCAAAAAACTGCTTTAACTTTACAACAGTTGCTCCCGATCATTGAGCAGGTGGCCAAAGCATTGAATGCCATGCACCGTCTTGAAATGCTGCACCAGGATGTACGGCCAGAAAATGTCATGCTGCTCGAATCAGCCGATACCTTGAAAGTGAAACTGATTGATTATGGGTCGGCGGCGGTCAGAGGTCTGGTTGAACTGAATCCCAAACATGCAGACGTTCCTTTGGGAACCTTGGCCTTTATGGCACCTGAATATTTTATTGGACGCTCGCCCTCAGTAAAATCAGACCAGTTCTCGCTGGCGGTGATGAGTTATTATTTATTAACCCGGCAATTACCTTATGGGACAGACCTCGCGCGCTGCAAGACCGAAAAGGCCTTAAAGCAGGTTCGATATCATCCACTTTATGAGTATCGACCGGATCTGCCACATGGCCTGGATGCAATCTTTAAAAAAGCGCTTTCTATTCGCCCGGAGCAGCGTTATGAGGCACTTTCAGCATTTATATATGATCTGAAACACCCAGATCTCAAATTTAAAAAATCAGTTTCACGTCCTATGCTTGAAAAGCATCCAGTCACTTTCTGGAAATCCTGCACAGCGATTCTTTTTTTGTTATTGCTCGGGGTATTTGCACTGTATTTTAGTCAATGAAAATAATTCAAATAAGCTGTTGAACTATTTTTTTGATTTAAATAAAAAATCAATAGTGATTTAAGCTGAGATGTAGTAAAAATATCTATTTATTCTTATTGCAGATTTTTATATTTTTACGATGATTGACTTTGTGTTTTCGAGGATTATCCCTATAAAATAGAAAGTGCAGTTAAAATCTAAATAAGCATAAAAACATTGGAATAATAATTGCTTATTTTTAATACCATTAGAATAAAAAGGCAGAAGAGACATGAAAATTCAATTTTTTAAGCTGATTTTAATCTTGGGAAGCAGTATGGCGATGAGCCAAACTAGTTTCGCCGGAGATGGCGGCTTGCGTTTTGCTGAGAAAAATCAGGAAATAGCGGCACAAATTCAGGCCAAGAAAAAAACGGCAGAAATACAAGCGCAGTCCCTACAAGCAAAAGCCTCTATAGAAACGAAATAGTAAAATAGCACTCATCCAAGAAGGTGAGCTGTTCAGATTAGATCAGATGTATAAGATGTGGTGATGCGAAAAACTAGTCCCTAACTTTTTAATACTGAAAAAAAACTCCCCATCTATTTTTAAAAATGGGGAGTTTTTTATTTTGCATCTCAGGGAAAATTACTGAATTTGTTCCTCATCCTGTCTTTCCTGACGCAGCTGATCACGTTGTCTCTGTGGATCATGAAGGCCTAATTGACCTCGCTGGATCTCACGATCCTGTTTTTCTTGCGGATCAAGTTGTTCTTCAGTGAGTTCTTCATCATTTCGATCGATTGGATTGGACATAGTTTTTCATTCTCTAAAATACTTTCTAATTTTTATTGTATGAATGCAGCAAAATTATTCTGTAACTTTTATACTTGAGTTAGTTTTCGATCTTGTTGCTGTTGTAAGTTTAAACGATATTTAATGGGTTATTTTAATGATGTTTAAGTTAACCAAGAAAACTAAATTAATAAAAATTAATGGAATAGAAATTTAAACCTATTAATCCAATAGGTGAATATATCTCATTATTCTGGTTTTAAAATGAGAAAAACTAAATAAAATAAGAGAAATGGGTTATGCTTAAGACAGATCAAGTGTCATCCGTCTTTTGAATTTCCGGTATTTTCCATGATAGAACTCCGCCATTTAAGAACCCTGACTGCTCTGCGGGAGCATGGCTCCCTGGTTGCAGCCGCAAGTGATTTATGTTTAACACCATCGGCCTTGTCACATCAGCTACGTGAACTCGACCAATGGTTCGGGGTTGAAGTAGTCAATCGGCGTAGTCGCCCTGTGAGCTTTTCTAATGTTGGAGAACGGTTGCTAAAACTGGCAGATGAAATATTACCGCAAGTTCAAATTGCACAGAGTGATATCAGCCGTATTGTGCATGGCCAGACCGGGCGAATTGTTTTTTCTTCTGAATGTCATAGCTGTTTTGACTGGCTAATGCCGCTACTCAATCAATACCGGATGCAATATCCGGATGTAGATCTGGACTTTGCTTCAGGTTTTGAATCGAATCCGCATGAATTATTGCAAACTGGAGAGTTTGATCTGCTGATTACGGCTGATCCGATTGCGCTTAAAGGCATTGAATATTTTCCGATTTTTGAATATGAATCACGCTTGGTTTTATCCAATACCCATCCACTGGTACGTGCGAAAGAGATTACTGTTCAGGAACTTGCTGAAGAAACGCTAGTGACTTATCCGGTGGATAAACACCGTTTGGACATTATGTCGCGCTTGTTTATTCCCGCTAATATTCTACCAAAAGCCATTCGCACCACCGACTTGACTCAAATGCTGATTCAGTTGGTGGCAAGTGGTCGCGGGATTGGTGCATTACCTGATTGGGTGGTCAATGAATATGAGCAGAAAGGCTGGGTGACATCACGCCGTTTAGACTGTGTGGCGCCTGAAGGCTTACGTCGAACTTTATATGCAGGCTATCGCACAGAAGAAAAACAGAAAGATTATTTTGAAGGCTTCTTGAAACAGCTGGATCGGTTTTCCAAGAAAAGACAGGTCTATTACAGCTAATTTGCGAATAGTTAAATATATTTAGTCCGTTATTTTTAAAAATCCTGCATCGTCAGAATTTTTAAAAATTGATTGTTTTTCTCTCAAGGATTTCAATTTTTCTATAAGGTGATGAGGTTAATCTTGTCTACTTTAAATCAGAAAATATACAACTTCGGCCAACTTTCGAAATTAAAGAACTGGTTTGGTCGATTATAAATTTTTCTACTTATCACATTTTGCCAAGTGGAAATACATCTGTGCATAATTAAATTACATATTATTAAATATCAGTTACTTAAAAATTAAGTTCTTGGAACTTGTGAGGATGTGGTTTTGATCTTGCAAGTTGATTTTTAATAAAAATATTAAATAAAATGAAAAAACATACGCTGATCAGTCAATTTTTTGGCAGAAAATAACTCCTGAAAATAACAATGTTGATCTATGCTACAGCATAATTTTTAAACTGATTTCCTCTCATAAAACGGAATCACTTATACAGGACTGTATAAAATCGCCATGCACATGACAAAAATTCCTCTCAAGAAAAGCCCGCTGAGCCTCATGATTCTGTCGATTGTCTCAGGTCATCTTTATGCTGAAACTGCCGTAGAACCGGACAATGTTCAACAGCTGAATACTATTGTGATCAGCGCTGAGCAAAATGCCAATCCGCAGCAGCAATATCAGAAAGAGCTGGCTCAGGTTTCAGGAGGAACGAATTTCATTGGTGAGCAGCAATTAGAACAGCAGCGACTTGCAACCACAGCCGATGTGTTCCGTTTACAGCCAGGAATTTATGCCCAGTCTGCAGGGAATGAAGGTGCAAAAATATCGATCCGTGGCTCAGGAATCAACCGGACTTCAGGTGCACACGCATCCGGTACGCACGTCCTGATTGACGATATTCCATTTACCGGGCCGGGCGGTACAGCGTATGAACTGCTAGAACCCTGGTGGATTGATCATGTCGGGGTTTATCGCGGAGCCAATGGCTTTAAGCAAGGCGGACTGGCCTTAGGTGGAACAATCAACTATAGAACCAAGACCGGCGCAGATCAGGATGGCTCTGAACTCAAATATGAAATGGGCAGCCATGGTTATCAAAAATATCAGTTTAGTACCGGCCGAAAGCTGGATCAGATGGATTATTATCTGGCGCTGACGAGTACCCAGTTTGATGGAATTCAGGATCATGCTGAAGGCGATGGTAAGGGTCTGGCTTTTAATTTGGGCTATCAGATCAGTCCGGATATCGAAACCCGTTTTTATGCTCGTTACCGTGAGAGCAAGCATTTAACTCCAGGACGGATTACACAAGAACAGCTCAAAAATGATCCTGAAGCAGCGAATAGCTTTAATTTAGCGGTAGATGCCAAACGGATTCAGCCGGGCAGTACTTGGCTGGCCAATACCACGACCTGGAATTTACAGGATGATGCAAAACTGACTGGCAGTCTGGCTTATCATCATTATCCGCTGGATTTACGTGAAAGCAGTTATCGTACCAATGTCGATTATGAAGATATTACAGCGCGCTTCCAGTATGAAAAACCTTACCAGTTTCTAGGTCTGGAGCATCAGGGACGTATTGCCTTGCGCAGCACGACTCATCGTCCGGACAGTGGTGTAACGGAAACCATCCGACGTGATACGACTATTGATGGAACTTTGTATCCGGCAGATACCGTTACCCGCCGTTATACCTATCGCGGTTCAGACAACGTCCTGCAATTTGATCAGGAAACCACATTAAATGATCAGTTCAAATTAGATTTGGGACTGGCAGCGGTGTATACCCATCGGGAAAGTGAAGTAACTTATCCTGTGGCGAGTCCTGAAGTCAGCCGTTATGAATGGAATTTTGCACCACGACTTGGTTTGACCTATCAGCCGAATGAGTCTGTGCAATGGTTTGCCAATTTAAGCCGCAGCATTGAGCCAGCACATCCTTGGGCGATGGCTTGGTCTTCACCGTATTATTTTGACAGTGGTGTCGCTTCAGGCCGGGTGCGCGCGCCCATCTATTTGGACACGCAAACCGCCAATAGCTTTGAACTGGGTGGACGTGGACAATCAGTCTTTGGAGACTGGGCACTGAGCTACTATTATTCCAAAGTGAAAAATGAACTGTTAACCTCTGAAATGATTAAGGATTATGGGAATAATTCTCCTAAATCTGAAAGAATTAGTGTAGAAGCAAATGCGACGCCAACGATTCATCAAGGGGTGGAGCTAAGTCTGGATACGCCATTACATGAATCCCGATATGGCGAACTGCGTCTGCAACAGGCTTATACGCTTGGCGATTTCCAGTATAAAAATGATCCATTGTTTGGCAAGAACCAGTTACCGGGAATACCAAAACATCTTTATCAGGCTCAACTGAGTTATGCTTTGAATAATGGCCTCTATATTGGTCTGAATACTGAATATGCATCCAAAATGGCGCATGATTATGCCAATAGCCGATTCAGTGATGATTATCAGATCTGGGGCATTGATTTGGGTTATGCACCAGAACATCAATCGTGGAAAACCTGGATCAACTTTAAAAATATCACCGATGAGAAATATGCTGCGGTCGTGATTCCTGGTCTGAATGATCAAGGTGCTGATGTAGCGCGATCTTCACCAGGTGAAGGTTTTTCTACTTATGCCGGTGTGTCATTTAAATTTTAATTTTTTAAAATCAAAAAAAGAGCGGTAAAAACCGCTCTTTTTATTTATTGATAGAAAGGATTTATCAGGTTTCTAAAATTCCGGTAACGCCTGTCACAATCATATCAATGGCAATCGTACCAATCAGAAGCGCTGCAACACGACCGACAATATCGACATACAGGTCAATGTAGTTGGAATATTTATGCTGTAAATGATCATGGAGATATTTCATCAGGATCAGCAAGCTACAGGTTAGAAACAGGGTAAAGAAAATCACCAGAATGGTTTGCATTAAACTGAGCTGTATACCGGTGATCACAGATGCCGAAATGGTGCCCGGACCGATCATAAACGGCATGGCGATGGTGCCTGCCAGATGGCTGGGCGCGCCGCGCATCACGCCAATCGTATCAGCACCTTCAAAGACATAACGATAGCCAATTACCAGAAAAATAATACCGCCAAAAATCTGGAAGGACTCAAACCGTACATGCAAGAATTCATTAAAGAAGGCTTCACCGGTTTTTGCAAAAATGATGAACACAATAAAGCTGATCAGGCTGCCCTGAATCAATGCCATGTTGAATATTTTTGCGTCGGAATTACGGATAATTCCGAGCATGTAAATACTCATCAAAAATGGATTGAGTAATGAAAAAAACAGGGCAAAGGCATTCAAACTTTCTGACATCATTGAGTCCTTACGTAGTTGAGAGATCCTAGATTTCACGATCCGGGAACAGCGGACGTTTACCTGGGCTGATCCGGTTAATATGCAAATACATCATATGGCGTTCATATTTATCCAGGATGTCATTGATCACCTGTTCCTTGCTATAACCGACCAGATCGTTGCCCTGAGAGCCTTCAAACAGATAACTTTCCAGACGATAGTAATAACGTTTGGTTCGTTTACCACGTGAACTGAAATTTGGCGTGTCATAGCGTACTGGCCATATTTCATAAACAAAGTTTTCTTCTTCATCGAGCTGAATGGTCAGATCCAGGTGATACAGTTCAGGTTCTTCCTCAAGTGATTTTTCCTGAATATTGACTTGAATGCCTTTGTCAATTAACTCGGTTGCAACGGCCTCAATGGCCGGCTTGCAGACATTGTCCAGCATGGTCCGGGTCTGGGACAGGCTTGGATGCAGCATGACCCGGCTCAGACGCTTCTTCCAGTTCAGGATATCCACATTGCCGACCACAGGTGCCGCATTCAGGCTAGTACTGGCCTGACGAAAATCCTCCAGACGCAAGGACTTATACAGTCCGGCCATCACAAAGAAAATGACGAAACTAAAAGGCAGACCCATAATAATCGTAGTGTTCTGTAATGCTGTCACGCCATTCGCCATGAGCATTGCCAAAGTCAGCAAACCGATGGCAATGGCCCAGAACACACTCAGCCAGCGCGGTGAATCATGCTCAATATTAGTGAATTTGGTGGTGAAATTTCCCAATACCAATGCCCCTGAATCCGCTGAGGTCACATAGAACAGCAAGCCGGTAATGGTGGCGACACCTGCAGTAAACATAAAGCCTGGATACTGCGCCAGCAGATCATAAAAACCATGTGCCGGATTTTCTAAAACTGTCGTAGCAAGTTGAGTATTACCATCAAAAATCACGCTGTATAAAGCACTGTTACCGAAAATAGACAACCAGGTCAGGGTAAATAACAGAGGAATAACCAAAGTCCCGGTGACAAATTCGCGAATGGTACGACCACGGGAAATACGGGCCAGGAACAGACCAACAAAAGGTGACCAGGCGATCCACCATGCCCAGAAGAACAGGGTCCAGCTATTCATCCACTCTTTCGGTTGTTCAAAAGGAAAACTGGTTAAAGAAAGCTTCGGGAACTGGCTGATATAGTCACCAAAATTCTGAATCAAGGCGGCTAATAAAAACTCGGTATTGCCTACAAACAGAATGAATAGCAGCAGCCCAATTGACACATAGATATTAATTTCAGACAGGATTCGGATGCCTTTATTGACACCGGCAGTGACTGAAATAATAGTAATAATCACGGCAACGGCGATGAGTACAGTTTGAATCCAGATATTTTCTGGTAAATCAAACAATACATGCAGGCCGTAATTTAATTGCACAACGCCAATCCCGCAGGTCGTAGCAATACCGAAAATTGTGCCAAGTACTGCAGCCGTATCCACCGTATGGCCGATCGGGCCATTAATTCTTTTTCCAAAAATAGGATAGAGTGCTGATCGGATGGTGAGCGGTAAATTGTAGCGGTAACTGAAATAACCTAGGGCGACCCCAATCAGCGCGTACATACTCCAGCCGGTTAAACCGTAGTGAAACAGGGTCCACACCATGGACTGGCGCGCAGCTTCAAAGGTTTCACCTTCGCCTATAGGCGGATTCATATAATGGGAAAGTGGTTCCGCCACCGAGAAAAACATCAGGTCAATCCCGATTCCGGCAGAAAATAGCATCGCCGACCAACTCAGCAGGCTAAATTCTGGCTTGGAATGTTTGGGGCCTAATTTAATCTCGCCATAACGTGAGCAGGCGATAAAGACGATAAAAACCAGATACAGCGTGGCCGCCAGCAGGTAATACCAGCTAAAGGTACGACTAACCCAGTTTAAGATATTGATAATGACTTGATTGGCTTGTTCATTAAATAAAATGGTGATGATAGAAAACAGCAGAATAAGTGTCGCCGAAAAATAAAAAACTACTTTATTCAGACCATCTCGCATCTCTTCATTTTTCTTTTGCATAAATCCATGACCATCGTTTTGTTGCCGGATGATCTACAGTGCAGTGTGATTTAAAAGCAAAAGCCTGCGGTAAAGTTTCCTTGTTTTCGTGAATTACAAACTTTTGCAAATCCAAAACAAACTGCGCTGTACATCAAGGGTGAGCTGGCACTATAATTTTTATTAATTGAACGTTCAATTAAAAAAGCGTTTATGAATTGTTACCTCATTCTGCTAATTTTTTAGCAGAGTGGCTTTCTATTGTTATATCCGTTATTCAGGTTAGTCCTATGCCAAAAGTTGGTATGCAACCGATCCGTCGTCAGCAACTGATCGATGCCACCTTAGCTGCAGTGAATGAGCTAGGTTTTGCAGAAGCGTCAATTAATCAGATTGCTCAGAGGGCAGGTGTTTCAACTGGTATCATAAGTCATTATTTTCAAGGTAAAAATGGGCTGATTGAAGCCACAATGCGTTACTTATTGCAGCAATTGGGTAAATCTGTTGCACAGATAAAGATACAGGTTGATGACTTACCGGAGCAGCGCCTGCTGGCGATCGTACGCGGTAATTTTGCTGCTCCACAAACGGACAAAGCAGCCATGAAAGTCTGGTTGGCGTTCTGGGCTAGCAGTTTGCACCAACCTGAATTACACCGTTTACAGCAAATCAATCATTACCGTTTACATTCCAATCTCAAATATGAATTCATGAAAAAGTTGAGTAAAGACCAGGCAGAGAAATCCGCTCAAGGTCTGGCAGCATTGATTGACGGATTCTGGCTAAGAGGTGCTTTGGTAAATGGCGAAATTGACCCGGAACTGCCGATTGAACTGTGTAGTGAATATATCCGGCAACAACTCAAATAACCCACCTGCGAGGAAATTCCATTGACAACATTCAAACTGCAACGTCCTTATATTCATGGACAATATGTCGATGCAACGTCCAATAGCACGTTTCAAACGATTAATCCTGCAACAGGCGAAGTTCTGGCAGACGTGCAAGTGTGTACGCGAAAAGATATCGATCGCGCTGTTGAATCGGCACAGAAAGGACAAAAAGTCTGGGCAGAAATGACGGCGATTCAACGTTCGCGTATTTTGAACAAGGCTGTTGCCATCCTCCGTGAACGTAATGATGAGCTGGCGCGTTTAGAAAGTCTCGACAGTGGTAAAGCTTTCAGTGAAACATCCACCGTCGATATTGCGACAGGTGCAGATGTACTCGAATACTATGCAGGTATTTTGCCAGCATTAGAAGGCCAGCAAATCCCGCTCAGAAGCAGTTCGTTTGTTTATACCCGCCGTGAACCTTTGGGTGTGGTTGCCGGGATTGGTGCATGGAATTACCCGATTCAAATTGCCTTATGGAAATCTGCACCTGCACTGGCAGCAGGCAATGCCATGATCTTTAAAGCCAGTGAAGTGACGCCTTTAACTGCATTAAAACTGGCAGAAATTTATACTGAAGCAGGTGTGCCGCATGGTGTATTTAATGTGGTGACCGGTAGTGGTGACATTGGTGGCTATCTGACTTCACATCCGGACATAGCCAAAGTTTCATTTACCGGTGGTGTCGCAACCGGCAAAAAAGTCATGGCCCAAGCTGCAAATTCCAGCCTGAAAGAAGTCACCATGGAGCTGGGCGGAAAATCCCCGCTGATTATCTGTGAAGATGCCGATCTGGATCTGGCAGCAGATATTGCCATGATGGCCAACTTCTACAGTTCAGGTCAGGTCTGTACCAATGGTACACGGGTATTTGTACCTTTAGCCTCAAAAGCAGAATTTGAAGAAAAGATTCTGCAGCGTATTCCTTATATCCGGATGGGGGACCCACTCGATCCTGAAACCAATTTTGGTCCAGTTTCCAGCTTCTCTCATATGGAAAAAGTGCTGGATTATATCGAACAGGGCAAAAAAGAAGGTGCTCGTTTACTTTGTGGCGGTGGCCGTGCCGAAGATGAGCAGTTTGCCCAAGGCGCTTATGTGCTACCAACGGTATTTACCGATTGCCGTGACGACATGACGATTGTCCGTGAAGAAATTTTTGGTCCAGTCATGAGTATTCTGAGTTATGACTCAGAAGAAGAGGCGATTCGTCGTGCCAATGATACCGAATATGGTTTGGCAGCTGGTGTCGTGACACCGAATCTGGCACGTGCGCATCGTATTATTCATCAAATCGAAGCCGGCATTTGCTGGATTAATACCTGGGGCGAATCACCGGCAGAAATGCCTGTCGGTGGCTATAAACATTCAGGTGTCGGTCGCGAAAACGGTATTGTCACGCTACAGCAATATACCCAGACCAAGTCGGTGCAAGTTGAACTTAGTCCTTTCCAGTCTGTATTTAGCGCATAAGGGAGGATTGGATGAATTACGACTATATTATTATCGGTGCAGGTTCGGCAGGGAATGTACTCGCAGCGCGTTTAACTGAAGATCCGGATGTGAAAGTCCTATTGCTGGAAGCAGGTGGGCCGGATTACCGTCTAGACTTCAGAACACAAATGCCTGCTGCATTGGCTTATCCATTACAGGGACGACGCTATAACTGGGCCTATCTGACCGATCCCGAACCTCATATGAATAATCGTCGTATGGAGTGCGGGCGCGGAAAAGGTCTGGGCGGTTCTTCATTAATTAACGGCATGTGTTACATTCGCGGTAATGCTATGGATCTTGAACAGTGGGCCAGCCTGAAGGGGCTAGAACACTGGAGCTATGCTGAATGTCTGCCGTATTATAAAAAAGCTGAAACGCGCGATATTGGCGGCAATGATTATCATGGTGATTCTGGACCGGTTTCGGTGGCAACACCTAAAAATGGCAATAATGAACTGTTCCATGCCATGGTCGAGGCAGGTGTACAGGCCGGTTATCCACGTACTGATGACCTGAATGGCTATCAGCAGGAAGGTTTTGGGCCGATGGACCGTACTGTAACGCCGCAAGGCCGTCGTTCCAGTACAGCACGTGGTTATCTCGATATAGCCAAAGGCCGGGATAATCTCACGATTATTACCCACGCCATGACCAACCGTATTCTGTTTAATCGTAATCAGGCGATTGGTGTGGAATATTTTGAAGGACAAAATACCTTACAGCCGATTCAGGTCTTTGCAGACCGTGAAGTATTGCTATGTGCAGGTGCAATTGCCTCGCCGCAAATCCTGCAACGCTCCGGTGTAGGTCCGGCCGAACTGTTAAAAAGTCTGGATATTCCTGTGGTTCAGGATTTGCCTGGTGTGGGTGAAAACCTGCAAGACCATCTGGAAATGTACCTGCAATATAAATGCAAAAAACCGGTTAGCTTATATCCGGCACTCAAGTGGTATAACCAGCCGATGATTGGCGCTGAATGGTTATTTTTAGGTAAAGGTATTGGAGCCAGCAACCAGTTTGAAGCCGGTGGTTTTATCCGCTCTTCCGACGAATTTGAATGGCCCAATATCCAGTATCATTTCCTGCCTGTGGCCATTAATTATAATGGCACCAATGCCATTCATGAACATGGCTTCCAGGCTCATGTGGGCTCTATGCGTTCGCCGTCACGTGGCCGTATTCGTCTGAAATCCAAAGACCCGTTTGAGCATCCAAGTATTCTGTTTAATTATATGAGTACCGAGCAGGACTGGCGTGAATTCCGCGATGCCATCCGCATTACCCGGGAAATTATGCATCAGCCGGCATTGGATCCCTATCGTGGTGAAGAAATCAGTCCGGGAAAACATCTACAAACAGATGCTGAAATTGATGAATTTGTTCGTAATCATGCAGAAACCGCGTATCATCCATCGTGTAGCTGTAAAATGGGTGAGGATGACATGGCGGTTGTCGATGGTTATGGACGCGTACATGAAATGCAGGGTCTGCGTGTGATTGATGCCTCGATAATGCCTTTGATCATTACCGGCAACCTCAATGCAACTACGATTATGATCGCTGAAAAACTGGCAGACCATATTCGTGGCAAACCTCCTCTTGCGCCTTCATCTGCACCTTTTTACAAGGCGCCTCGCGCTTAAATCATGGTTTTATTCCTGTCGTCTAGTAAAGCAGGAGTAAAACGAATTTCAATTTTTTCCCCAAAACGGAGATAAAATCTCGACTGCTTTCGTTTTATCTCCGGCTTTGCTTAATACAATTTATATTTTATGAAAATATTCAATCAAACAGTGCTGTTTGGCTGTGCTGCTGTTTCAAGTTTTTACTGTTATGCTGATGATGCGGAAGTAAAAAAATAGAAGCAAGCGGAAACTTGAGTGTGGTCTCCAAGTACGTCTCCCGTGGTTTGACCAATGCACCTGAAAATGACGACGTTGCTGTACAGGCTGCATTGAATCTGGCTTATGGCAATTTTTATGTTGGATATTGGGGATCTACGCTTGGATACTCTTATGCAAAAGTGCAGGGGCGTCCGGGACATCGTTCAGACAAATTCGAGCATGATTTTCTGCTGGGTTATACCCATAGCAGCGAAAATTATGACTGGGATTTATGGAATGCGACCTATTATTATCCGGGCGGTGAGAACACCACTGGAAATGAGTTGGGCTTAAATGTAAGTCGTGCGTTGAATGATCAAACCAGTATCGGCGCCAGCGTATCGACCTATCTGTATGATGTGGCTTATGCCAATCAGGGCGATACTTTTTATACGCTTAACCTGAACCATCAGTTGAATGATTGTCTCAATGCCAGCATTACAGCAGCAGGAAGCTATTTTAACGATGAAGGCAAATATGAGGGCGGTGAACTGGGCGATACCGAAAAGCAGTTTGCCTTTCGTTATGCTTCTGCCGGACTCAGTTATGCGCTTTTACCGCAGTTGAGTGTGTCAGGTGAATATATCTTTGGCGGTTATGACCGCTATGATGACAAGCAGCGTAATCTTGCAGTATTTGCACTGAGTTATGATTTTTAAAATTATGAAATCATTCAGACTAGGCGGGTGAAAATCTGCCTTATCTACAACTTTGATTAATAGTATAAGCCATGACTTGAAGTTGATTCATGCTCCGGCAGCTCAGGAAAGACTGAGGATCTGGTTTAATCTGCCAGAATTTCAGACAAACATTATCAATTTCATAAAATAATTCTATAATAGCGCCCATTCTCGGCAGCGTTATCCAGACACTTCGTCAAATGGTATAACCTGACCATTTTCTATTTTTCATTCAAGTTCTCCTCCGTGAACCGGCTTGTATATTCAGATTCAGCATCTTATCTGTCCGTGACGGCACATAAGAATATTTAGGTATCCACATGGAAATTAAGGTCAATTATCTCGATAATCTTCGCCAGGAAGCCAAGTTCGATGACTTCACGGTGATTGCCGATCAGCCGATCCGCTATAAAGGCGATGGTTCAGCACCCGGCCCATTCGATTATTTTCTGGCGTCATCAGCACTTTGTGCGGCTTATTTTGTCAAAGTCTATTGCGCAGCACGTGACATTCCGACTGATAATATCCGCCTTTCGCAAAACAATATTGTTGATCCTGAAAACCGCTATAAACAGATTTTTAAAATTCAGGTGGAACTGCCGGCTGATATTTCTGAAAAAGACCGCCAAGGGATTTTACGTTCGATTGATCGTTGTACTGTCAAGAAAGTAATTCAAACCGGTCCTGAATTTGTCATTGAAGAAGTGGAAAGCATTGATGCGGATGCTCAAGCTTTATTGATGCCAAGCCTGGCTTCTGATCATACGACTTTCATTCCAGGTAAAGACCTGCCGCTGGAAGAAACCATTGCCAATATGTCTGCCATTCTGGCAGGCCTCGGCATGAAGATTGAAATTGCGTCTTGGCGTAATATCGTGCCGAATGTCTGGTCATTGCATATTCGTGATGCGCAGTCGCCAATGTGCTTTACCAACGGTAAAGGTTCGACCAAAGAAAGTGCGCTGGCATCTGCTTTGGGTGAATTTATTGAGCGTCTGAACTGTAACTTCTTCTATAACGACCAGTTCTGGGGTGAGGATATTGCCAATGCCGAATTTGTGCATTATCCAGATGAAAAATGGTTCCAGCCAGGTCCGAATGGCGAACTACCTGCAGAAGTTTTAGATGAACATACCCGTGAAATTTATGATCCTGAAGATGAATTATTGGGTATCCATCTTTATGATACCAACTCAGGCAATAAGGCTCGTGGCATCTGTTCACTGCCATTTGTACGTCAGTCGGATGGTGAAACCGTTTATTTCCCATCGAATCTGATTGAAAACCTGTACTTAAGTAACGGTATGAGCGCTGGGAATACGCTGGCTGAAGCGCAAGTACAATGTCTGTCTGAAATTTTTGAGCGTGCGGTTAAACGTGAAATTCTTGAAGGCGAACTGGCACTTCCGGATGTGCCTGAACATGTTCTGGCAAAATATCCAAAAATTGTTGAAGGCATTAAAGGTCTGGAAGAACAGGGCTTCCCGGTTCTGGTCAAAGATGCTTCACTAGGCGGTCAGTTCCCGGTCATGTGCGTTACCTTGATGAACCCACGTACTGGCGGTGTATTTGCCTCATTTGGTGCTCATCCAAACTTTGAAGTGGCTTTGGAGCGCAGTCTGACTGAGTTGTTACAAGGCCGGAGTTTTGAAGGTCTGAATGATCTGCCTAAACCAACCTTTAGCAGCAATGCAGTAACTGAACCAAATAACTTCGTCGAACATTTTATTGACTCAAGCGGTGTGGTGTCTTGGCGTTTCTTCAGCGCGAAATCAGATTATGATTTTGTCGAGTGGGATTTCACTAATAACGGTCAAAACTCGAATGCGGATGAAGCTCAGGAATTATTCACAATTCTGGAAGACATGGGCCATGAAGTTTATATGGCGGTGTATCAGCATCTAGGTGCAACAGCTTGCCGTATTCTGGTACCGGGTCATTCAGAAATTTATCTGGTAGAAGATCTGGTTTGGGACAATACCAACAAGGCTTTGTTATACCGTGAAGATATCCTGAATCTGCACCGTCTGGATGATGAACAACTGGAAGCACTGGTTGAGTGTCTGGAAGAAGCAGATGAGGATGACTATACCGAGATCAAAACCTTGATCGGTATCGAATTCGATGAAAATACTGAATGGGGCCAACTGTCGATTCTGGAACTGAAACTTCTGATTTATGTGGCTTTGCAGCAATTTGAAGAAGCCAAAGATCTGGTTGAGCAGTTCCTGCAGTTCAATACCAATACCGTTGAACGTGGCCTGTTCTACCAGTGCATGAATGTCGTTCTGGAAGTCATTCTGGATGATGAAATGGAACTGGAAGATTATGAACACAACTTCCGTCGTATGTTTGGTGATGCCCGTATGGATGCCGTTCTAGGTTCAATCGAAGGCACAGTTCGTTTCTATGGTTTGACCGAAACCAATATGCAGCTTGAAGGACTGGACCGTCATTTACGCCTGATTGACAGCTATAAAAAACTGCATGCAGCACGCGCCAAGTTTGTAGCAAATCAAAAATCTTAATGAATGACTAAAATTTTTCGTCATTGGTTTTAAATTTTAAAGATGGCTTAGCTCATTTTGGTTAAGCCATTTTTATATCCAGTACGCTATAAAATCTTTTCTATTATTTCTATTCTAACTTATTAATTCCAGCTCCCGAGGGAGCTGGAATTACCTAAAAAATTAAAGTGAAGTGTTAATACTAACTGCTTCAAGAGTGGGTATATGAATGTGAGAAATAGATGTATTTTTCTCATTCACAGGAATTACCTTACATATTCGGGTAATTCGGACCACCACCACCTTCCGGTGTCACCCAGGTGATGTTCTGGGACGGATCCTTGATGTCACAGGTCTTGCAGTGTACACAGTTGGCTGCATTGATCTGGAAGCGTTTTGAACCGTCATTATTTTCCATAATCTCATAGACCCCCGCCGGGCAGTAACGCTGTGCAGGCTCATCCCATGTCGGCAGGTTGACTTCCACGGGAATTGAAGCATCGGTGAGTTTCAAATGTGCTGGCTGGTTCTCTTCATGCACGGTATTCGAGACAAACACTGAAGACAGACGGTCAAAGGTCAGCTTGCCATCCGGTTTTGGATAGTTTGGCTTGAAGCTTTCAGCCGCCTGGGTTTTCAACGCAGCATGATCCTGAACCAGATCGTGCAGGGTAAATGGCACTTTAAACACGTTCTGGTCGATAAAGTTAAATGCACCACCGATCCATTGACCGAACTTGTGCATTGCCGGGCCAAAGTTACGCGAGTTATACAGCTCTTCTTTTAACCAACTGTTGTTGAACTTGTCGGTATATGCGGTGAGTTCTTTCACAAAGAAATCTTCGCCTTCCACTACACGCGCCACCGCCAGATCACCGCCTTTTTCGACACCAGCAGCAATCGCCTCAAATACCGCTTCACCGCAGAGCATGCCGGATTTCATCGCAGTATGTGAACCCTTGATCTTGGCAAAGTTCAGGAAGCCGGCATCATCACCAATCAAAGAACCGTGAATTTTGGTAATGAGTTAAAACCACCTTTGGTCACAGCACGCGCACCATAAGAAATACGCTTACCACCTTCCAGATACTGCTTGATCAATGGATGGGTTTTCCAGCGCTGCATTTCCATGAAGGGATACATATGCGGGTTGGTGTAAGACAGATCTACGATCATGCCCAGAGTCACCTGGTTATTCTCAGCATGGTATAACCACCAGCCACCTGAAGAACCGGTTTCAGAAAGCGGCCAGCCGGCACCGTGCATCACCAGACCCGGTTTATGCTTGGCAGGATCGATTTCCCAAAGCTCTTTAATGCCGATACCGTAGTGTTGCGGATCAGCGTCCTTGTCCAGGTTGAACTTCTGGATCAGACGTTTACCTAAGTGACCACGACAGCCTTCAGCGAAAATTGTGTATTTGGCATGCAGTTCATAACCCGGGGTAAAGTTATGCGTTGGTTCGCCATCTTTACCAATGCCCATGTCACCGGTTTGGATGCCTTTGACTGTACCATCGGCATGATACAGAATTTCAGACGCGGCAAAGCCCGGGAAGATCGATACTTCGAGTTCTTCGGCTTTCTGGCCTAACCAGCGCACCACGTTGCCGAGCGAGATGACATAGTTGCCATCGTTATGCATGGTTTTAGGCACCATCCAGTGCGGTGCTTCCTGTGATTTTTCATCTGACAGCAGGAAGAAGGTTTTATCTTCAGTCACCGGGACATTCAGCGGGGCACCCTGTTCTTTCCAGTCCGGGAACAGCTCATTCATGGCACGCGGTTCAAGCACAGCACCAGACAGAATATGCGCACCGACTTCGGAGCCTTTTTCTACGACACAAACGGACAAATCGTTTAAGTTGTTTTCAATTGCAAGTTGACGGATTTTGATCGCAGCAGAAAGACCCGCAGGGCCTGCGCCTACGATGACGACGTCAAACTCCATCGATTC
>SPVA01000127.1 GCA_013530545.1 Acinetobacter lwoffii | reverse complement strand
TAGCTACTCGATATGACAAGCTCAAAAGAAATTATCAAAGTTCTGTTGCTTTAGCCTGTATATTTTTATGGCTACCTTTATAGGGTTAATTATGAACAGTAAATGTCAACAGACCCTAAATAGAATATATAAATATTAATTTAATAATTTTGTAATATAAGCGCCGTGTGTATTATTTGTTACAAAATAAATTAAGGATATTTTTGATGAAAACTAAGTTAGCAACAGCAATTGCATTCAGCCTTTTGGCGGGGACAACTTTTGCAGCACCAACTTTCTATGGTGAGATTGATGCGTCAGTAGATTATTTACCTGAAGATAATGCTTCACCAGTATCTGACAAAGATGTAATTGAACTAAGTTCAAATAGCTCATTCGTTGGTTTAAAAGGGGATGAAAAGTTAACGGATCGCCTAAGCGCAATTTATGCAATTGAATGGGCTTTTAACTCTGATGGTGAGGGTGACGACTGGTCTAAACGTAACCGTTTTGTTGGTTTAAAAGATGCAAAACTTGGTACTTTAAAAATTGGTGCACATGACACTCCATTAAAACAATTGTCTAGCCCGGTAGATACCTTCAATAATTATGTAGGTAACCGTGCTGATGTAAGTGGTATTTTCACTGGTGAAAGCCGAGTAGCGAATGCTGTAGTGTATGAAGCTCCAGCTATTGCCTTGCCTCAAGGTGCTATTAAAGTGAATGCTTTATTGGCAACTGGTGAAAATTCAGGAATTAAATCTGATAAAGGTGTAGTTAAAACTGCAAATCGTGGTTTAGGTGATGCTTGGTCTGCTTCTGTAGTATATGACAGCCCAGTAGTTGTAGCAGGTGTTGCTTATGACAAAGCAATTCCGACTAACTTCTTAGGGCGCGGTTTTGATAATGCTTCTGCTCCAGAAGTAACGGGCGGTACTTTATTTGCTGCTGCAAATACCATTCGTGCAATTGGCCGTGTAAATCTAGATGGTGGTTTAGCGCTTAAAGCTCTTTATCAAACTTCAGAAGTGGCGGATGTGGATGCAGCTTCTAAAGCAGTTGATTTGCTTATTGATGATGCTCAAGGTTGGTTAATTGGTGCTGAATATAATCTTCCAAATGCAAAAGCTTGGACAGTTAAAGGTCAATACAGCCAAAACACTACAAGCTTCAAAGATAATACTGCCGATTATGAAGCACAGCAGATCTTTGTTGGTGCAGATTACGCATTTAGTAAACAAGTGAAAGCATATGGTTATGCCGGTTATCTAACACTTGAGCGTGGTTCTTTAGAAACTAAACAACCAGTTGTTGGTACAGGCTTAGAGTACAAATTCTAATTTAGATTTTGTACTCTAAGAAAAGGCGATGCTTTGGCATCGCTTTTTTTATGCTTAAAACAACAAAACTTAGCAATTTTATGTCTGATCTAATGAGTTTCGGGCTGTTAACATGATTGAAAGTTTCAGCATCTCGTTTTGAAAATTATGCCTATTCAAGCTGTTTTATTTGACCTCGACAATACCTTGACCCATCGTGATCTGACTGCACAGGCCTATAGCCGTTATCTGGCAGAATATTATGCGCCAGCATTGAAACAGGTCGAGTCTGATAAAATTATCGAGATTGTAAGACGCATCGATAATGGCGGTTATCCTAAAAAGGAATTGCTAACGCATGGCAGCATCGGGGCTTCGGCAGCTTATGCATTATTACAGGAGCTATCTTGGTTAAATCCACCCAGCATAGATGAGCTGGCACAGTTCTGGTTTAGCCAGTTTGGTCGCTGCGCCGTAGAAATGCCGGCAGCAGAGCAAGTATTAACGCAGCTGAAAGATGAGGGTTATCAGCTAGCCATTGTTTCCAATGGCGGACATGACACCCGTTTAAATACGATTCGGGGTTTGGGTATTGAAACTTATTTTGATGAGATCATCAGTTCGGGACTAGTAGGCTTTAACAAACCACAGCCAGAAATATTCCAGATCACTGCAGAGCGTTTAGGCGTGCAGCCTGCACAGTGCCTGTATATTGGCGACCATCCAATTAATGATGTACAAGGAGCTACAGAGGCCGGAATGCATGCATTATGGATGCAAGGCTTTCATGCAGATGCTGAACATATCCAATATAAAATTCAGCAACTGCCGGAAATTTTTGCCCATTTGCAGTTACTGAATCAGGCTTAAGTGATTCTTAAACAGTCAATCGTTTCGGCCCATTGCGAAGAATCACAGCGCGGACATTGCTGGTCGGCATGCGAAAGGGTTTGTACCTGTCCACAGTAAATGCAGGCATATAATTGCCCGGCCTTGACCTGTTGGACAATAGAGCAGGTTTTAGGAAAAAGTGGCAGCCCAGGCCGAACCTCATCCGATTTGAAAAACAGGATACTGAACTTACCGTCAGTTTCCAGTAAACCGGTGCGTACCTGACCGAGATGTTCTACGCCTTGCTGGCGCATTTCGGCAAAGAATTCATCATGGGACATTTTACCTTTTTTAATCTCTTCAACGACCAGCACGCCATCTTCTACGATATAAATCGGTTTACCTTCCAATAGGTCTTCAAACCATTGATATTTCATCATGAGCCAGGTGGTCAGGCGATACATGATAATAATCACCGACATCACCAGGACTGCCTGAATCAGAGGAATATCTTCGGTAAACATCGGGTCGCCGGCAATCGAACCCAAGCTCAAAATGATAGCGACTTCGAAGATGGAAAGCTGACGTACCCCGCGTTTTCCGGTCAGGCGCAGAAACAGGATAATCATCGTATACATCAGGGCACAACGCAGCAAAATTTCTGCAGTAAACTCCCAGGTGGTGTCATGTATAAATATCGTGGCCCAGTCCATTTAAATTCTTTATCCTCATTTTGCTCTTTGGCTCGAGTCTAGCAATATCAGTATTTTATTTGCTGCTGTGTTTATGTAAGTTTATGAATCAAGACAGATTCTATTTAAAAAAGAAGCTTGAGCTTAAAAATCTAGCTATTCAATTTATTCAAAATAAGATAGAGATTTCATGTAAATAATGCATAAAAAATCAGCAGATTAAATTTGAAGAAGATCACATTCTCTGCTGTCTATTTTTAAATCTATAAAAGTATTATCCATTTGAAATCTACCAATATATATTCTGAATAATGTGTTTTGAAGAACTAGGAGTGTTTAGAAATTTGTAAGCAAATCACTTCATCTCTATAAAAATCTGTAGTTTGTGGCCTGAAAAATAGAGTGATTACACCAGGTTAATAAACTGTTTTTAAATTAAAAATTGTGATTTTGACTTCCAACAAGGGATGTATTGTGAAAAGAATATTCACGCTTTTAACGGTTATGGGTTTAAGTACAGCGGTCTGGGCAGATGCGGATTGGGATTATACTCAGCCTGAGCAATGGTCGACTTTGAGCCAGAAATATTCGGCCTGTAATGGTCTGAACCAGTCACCAATCAATATTGAGCGAACAGTGAAAGCAGAACTGGAACCGCTCAAGTTCAGCTATAACACCATGATTCATGCGATCGAAAATAAAGGTCATACTGTTCAGGTGGATTTTTCGCAAGGTGGTGAATTGCAACTGGATGGCGATACCTTTGTACTGAAGCAGTTTCATTTGCACAGCCCGAGTGAAAACCTGATCAAGGGTAAAAGCTATCCACTGGAAATCCATTTTGTCCATTCCAATGCCAAAGGTGAGCTGGCTGTGGTGGGGATGATGTTTGAACAGGGACAGGAAAGTCAGATGCTCAAACGCATGTGGAGTCGCCTACCAAAAAAACAGGGTGAAAAAGTGGTTTTGAAAACGCCACAAGCGGTGAATCAGATGTTGCCTAAGAATCTGGATTATTATCGCTTTAGCGGCTCGCTGACCACACCTCCGTGTTCGGAAGGCGTACGCTGGCTGATTCTGAAAGATATTCAGCAGGCTTCTGCCAAGCAGATTTCGGAATTTACCAAACTGATCCTTGAATGGCCGTGTAGTGCTGGAATAATCAATATGAGAGCGAAAAAGCAGACTTTGGTCTGCTTTTTTTAATTCTGATACAAATTTCGAAAGGGCACACTGAAAAGGACTTTGTGACGAAAGCTGAAAGATTTAATATGGATATTATTTCTTCTTTGACCTTCTCCTGCCATGCTCTTTGACTTAAAAACCATGATTCAGCCATTCACAGCGCTTTCGCCACAGCAGAAGAAGCTGGATCATCTGATTGATAAAATCGAGCAACAGAAACAGGAATTACACCAATGGCAACAGGCTGAAGAAGATCTGCAGCAATATACCCATAAAACCTTCATGCCAGTTTACCATGAATTGCATGGCGTACTGTTCAAGCAGCTGGAACAGCTCTGGAAGCACCTGCAGGAAACCACATTTTCCAAGGCAGAACTGGTGGTGCTGGATGAAAAGATTCAATACCTTGCAAATTATCTAAAAGACTCTCAGGCAATGTCGGTGCAACAAGCTCATAAAGTGAATGAAATCTTCACTTACTATCAGCAACGTGCCGAACATGCCCAATTCAGAAAAAGCCAAAAGAAAGTAAATGAACTGGAAACATTTTTTAAGAATGAGCATCCCTCAGATCTTGCAGATGTAGAAGTATTTGAAGAATGGGAATCAGATCATTTTCAGCAGGCACGTGAGCAGGCCAGATTAAAACGCCAGCAGGAAAAACAGGAACAGGCAGCAGCGATGGCAGAGCAGTCATTGAAAACCGTTTATTTAAAAATTGCTGCCATCATTCACCCTGACCGTGAAGTGAATGATGTCAAAAAAATCAAGAAAACTGAATTATTGCAACGTGCCAACGAGGCGTATGCAGAGCAGGACCTGTTTACGTTACTAAGAATGCAACTACAAATTGAACAAGATCAGGATGTTTCACAAAAAGGTTTAAGTGCAGAGCAACTCAAGTTTTATCAACTCGCTTTGGATGCACAGAGTCAGAAATTACAAGATCAGATCGATGTATTGATACATAGATTAGTCTGGTCACAAAAAACCAGAATTGCAGTAAAAAAGGCGAAAGGCAAAGTTCAGATTGCTGACCTGTATAAGCAAATCGATGAAGATACTTCAGCCATCAAACAGCAGATTAAAGTAGAAAAAGAACGCCTGATGTATATCAAAAAGGTAAGTGGCTTGGAGATGTTTTTAAGGCATGGGATGCTTTAACTTAATTAGAATTACCTCTCCCTAACCCTCACTTGCGCTTCGTTTTAAAGCAGTACTTTAAAACTTGCTCAGGATAGGGAACATCCATTACAGAATAAATTTAAGCTAGAATTTCAATATTGGAATTAAATAACAATAAATTAAAGTCACAATGAAAGTTCCCTCTCCCTTTGGGATGAGAAGCACTGCTTCGCAAGGGGGTGAGGGTTAATCATCTAAATCATCATCTTTTCCATTAGTTTTAGCTTCTATATTTTTCTTAAACATTTCTATTAATTCTTTTTCCTCTTCTGAAAGAACAGAATGATCAGCAGAGTCAATTATGTTTGATATGCGTGGAATATCTAAAAAATTTTCTACAGTATCAGCTTTAATTTTTTTTGAAACATTCGATATTGTATAAAAATCATTGGATGATCGAGTCACTTGAATCATCTTGCTGAGTATTTTTAAAACTCCATTTATATCTTGAGTTTGTTTTTCGAACCAAGTGAGTACATCAGAAGAATTCCCCCATTCTTTCCAACGATACATGAGTGAAAGGAATGATGTATTTTTTAATAGACTTTCAGGATTTGAATTAGCGAATTGATTTAATTGATTTATAAAATCATTTTTGAGTTGTTCAAAATCATATTCTTCGAATATTGTTTCATTATTCTTTTCTTTGTTTTGATGTTCTGCGGTTAGAATGTAATCAATAATTGAAAAATTAGAATTTTGATTAATGTAATTCTGTAATATTTTAGCCCGAAATTTTATATCGGGTATATCTTCTAAGGACCAAGAGCATAATCTGAATAAATAAGTTTGGGCTGAAAAACCAAAAAATTTACTAGATTCATGATTAATTTCATCACCAGCATCTAACATTGCGTAAATGTATGAATTAATATTTTCTTGAGGAACTTGTTTACTATATGCTTCAAATTTGGATAGAAAGTCTTCAAGTAAATTTCTGGCATCTAGGGCAAGAATTTTCTCTTTAAGCTGTTCTCTATTAGCAGTTAGTTGCAGGAAATTTATAAAGTCTGACGTAGAAAAATCTTCGCTATCAAAACTAAGTTTGAAATATTTATCAAAGTGGTCTTTATGGCATACTCTGAGTTGAGTAAACCATTCTTGATATGAACTATGATCATGATAATAGTTACTTATGATCCACTGAGTAGTAGGAAAGAGGGTTTTCAAAATACCTTCGACAGATTCTCTATTGTTCTCAGATGCGCTCTTGAAAATATCTTCAATTATTCGTGAATACTTTACTTTATCTGTTGAATAGCCACCAAAATTCTAGACACACATAACCATCTGTTGATGGGCCTTTTCATAATCTAATGGAGAACACTGACCATTGGAACCATGTCTGCGTTTTGAATTGTAGAACATCTCAA
>SPVA01000052.1 GCA_013530545.1 Acinetobacter lwoffii | reverse complement strand
AAATATCGATTGGTGGGGACGGAGAGACTCGAACTCTCACACCTCGCGGCGCTGGAACCTAAATCCAGTGCGTCTACCAATTTCGCCACGTCCCCAATGGCTGTGTATATTATAGAGATCATTTCCAGCTGACAAGCCGTTTATCATAAAAAAACACTCGTTTGATTAAATAAGAAACAATTCAAGTTTTATTGTATTTTTCTCATTCAATTTCAGTCATTAAGTAGTCTTTCACAGCTTGAAAATCGGCCAATCTATGCTGCTTCTGCTTACTTAACATTTCTTCTAATAAGCCTTGAAAAGCCTGTAAGTGCTGCGGTAACTCAACTTTCAGACGCTGACAATGCAAAAAGGCCCAATCCAGATAATCTGTCGCCTGTAAACGCTGACCACTCAACCACTCATAAAAAATAACACCCAAAGCATAAACTTCACTTTGTAGGCTCTTGGCTTGGCCTTGGAACAGTTCCGGCGCCATATAACGCGGTGTCGCATTCAGTTCATGCAGGTCATTCTGATGGAGTATTTGGACATGCTCAAAATCAAGCAGGCAGACCCTGCCCTGATTATTTACAAAATGTTCCTGCTTTAAATCGGCATGCAAATAACCCAATTCTTGCAGGCAGATTAAAGGCTCCACAGCTTGCAGCAAATGTTGCGGAATTTGCGTGATGGATTGCTGATGCGGCATGATCTGAAAATGCGCCGGCGCATCGACCAGAATTAAGGCCTGCTCAAATTGTTCATGATTGATCTTGAAAGGCTGTTGAATAATTTGATGTGGAAGGAAAAAATTTAGATCACCTGAGCTGGCATGAGCCTGATAAAAATCCAGCTCATGTTGCCAGCCTAGTTCAGCATGTGGAGATGATATTAAACTATCAGATCTATGCGATATCTGGGTTTTTAGCCAGAGCGCATTTCCCTTGGCATAATAAAGACGCCGACCAAAACCCAGACTACGGGCTTTGGTTCGTAGTTCAAAATCAGAAATATCGAGATGATCTAAATTAAGTCGTGGCAATGTATTCAGGTATTGGATTAAGTGTATGCTGATAATTTAGCAGCTCCAGACAATGCTGAATAGTTTTCCCGACCCGTTCCTGAGTCTCAATGAGGGAAATTTTCGGCCATGTGGCACGCTCGCCTTCACGCTGTAAAATTTTAAACAGATACGGCTGTGGATTCTGCAACATATAGCTATAGTGGCGCAGGCTATATTTACCGACAATATTCACATCACCATAATAACGCTGGTCAACTACACCATAGCCATGATCCAGCAGACGGCGTACAGGAGGTAAGCTTCCGGCATGCTCTCTGGCAAAATCCATCATGCCTTTGGTAATCACCGCGCCCTGACGGCGAACAATCCGTTGCGGCCAGCTCAAGGTACCTTTACGGAAACGTGAAATATCATCCTGCATGAATGGCACGATATGCGGGTTGGTCTGACTGGCAATGGTATAATTGATATTATACAGGCGTGCCATTTTTTCCTGTGGGAAATCACTCCGTACACTGCCATCTACCCAGCGGGTTGAACCCATATAAGGCGTATATTGACCATCATAGCGCTTACTGGTCAAACGAACCGGTGGAAACAGAATCGGCACCGCACAAGAAGCCAGTACTGCACTCCAGACCAGTAAATCCGGAGAAGTATAGGCATTTAAAATGCGTGCATCCTGTCCAGCATCATAAGGCGCAACCGCAATATTGATATGCAGACCTGAGGTTTTAAGCGCTTCTTCGAAGGTCAGATCACCCAGATTTTCGACTAGAAATTTTTTCAGATATTTTACATCCGCCAGACCACCATTGCCTTTCATCAATTCACTCATGGTGCGAAAATGAAAAGCCTCATGAAAGAAATTATGGCCTTTCAAAATATCAATATATTGCGAAGGTTTGGATACACCTAACATGGCGGTCATGATGGCACCCGCACTTGAACCGGACATTACCTTCGGTAACAAGTCCTGCTCCATTAAGGCTTTGCATACACCAGTATGAAACAGACCCAGCGTCGAACCACCGGAAAACATCAGGGCTGGCTGGCCATAGGCGCGCTGACAATGCTGAAAATATTCGATTTTTTCTTCCATACTGAGACAGGTACAGTCTATTGAAGCAATATAGGCTAAGCCTTGGCTGACTTCTTCGACATAATCTTCAATAATTCTTTTAGTGCCCACATAGGCTTCGGTAAACAGTAGAGGATGGGCAATGTTGGCAATATCGTAGCTCAGGCCTTCGCGCAAAATATACATCAGGTCACGGGTGCGCTTTTGTTGTCGATAGCGTCGTAATTTACCCAGACGATGTGCAATCACTTCTGCATCAAAGTATGGTGAACTGTTATCAAATTTCCATTCCTGTGCACCTGATTCTTCATCTATTTTCAGGGCAATATATTTCCATTCCTCATAGGACTCAGCCTGTTGCAGCTGCTGCTTGAGCTTTTTAATACGATAGGCCTGATGTGGATTAATATCCTGAGTAAAATCTTTAAACAGCATCTGCCTTTTCCCTATATTTATTCTTGATACAGCTCGTACCCAGAGCCAGAAAATGTGTACAAATTTTCTATCCTCTACAATAACGAAAATTCTCTACTTTAAGCAAATTATCATACTTTTCCGGCTTTGACTGTGAATTTTGCAATGCTACTATCTTAGGCATAATTTCAAATCTGTAATGTTAAATCATGGCGAAAATTGAGTTACCTGAGCATATTTTAAATACCCTTTCGACTGTTCTGCAGCAACTTCAGCAAAGTCTGCCCGAACTGAAACAAATTCCTGATTTTTCTGCCCATGCCTATAAGTGGCAACAGGGTGAACTCAAACCGATTCATCAGCTTAGACAGATGGAACTGGCCGATTTAAAAGGGATTGAGCGACAAAAAGAAAAAGTCATCCAGAACACGTTGCAGTTTTTAAACGGCTTACCTGCCAATGATGTCTTACTGACCGGTTCACGCGGTACGGGTAAATCCTCCATTGTTCGTGCCCTACTCACCGAGTATGCAGATCAAGGGTTACGATTAATTGAAATCGAACGGGATGATTTATCCGATCTGCCTCAAATTCAGCAACTCATTGCAGAGCGTCCAGAGAAGTTTATTGTTTACTGTGATGATCTGGCTTTTAATGCCGAAGACGAAAATTATCGCAGTTTAAAAAGTGTTTTAGATGGCTCTTTACAATCCGGTTCCAGCAATTTTGTGATTTATGCGACCAGTAACCGTCGTCATTTATTACCCGAATTTATGCATGAAAATACCCCAGTTACCCGGGTTGATGTTCCGCAATATACCGAATTGCATCCTCAGGAAGCGATTGAAGAGAAAATTTCGCTATCTGACCGTTTTGGTTTATGGCTGTCTTTCTATCCAATGGATCAGAACCTGTATTTAGAAATTGTAGAACATTATCTCAAAAAGGCAGACATGGAACTCACGCCAGAAACCCGTGCTGAAGCCCTACGCTGGTGTCAGGCACGCGGTCAACGTTCAGGACGTGCTGCCTATCAGTTTTCCAAACATTGGATTGGTTCAACCCAACTAAATGCCTCTTAACAGCTTAAAAGCGACCGGTTCAGGTCGCTTTTTTCATATAAATTATTTATATAATAATGATACTCAAAAGAAAATTAAAATTATGGATGTCGGCGCAGTTCTCATTCAACTTAAGCCCTTACACATGCAGCAAGTTCATGACTGGCAGCGTACTTTGAAAGCACGTCAAGACGAAGTGATTGAGACGCTTAAGGCTGAACAGGTTCATGTTGAGTCCTGGTTTTATCTGCAACTCTATGGTCAGGACCATCTGATTGCATATATGCGCGCCGACAACATTCAAAAAGCGCAAAATATTGCAAAACTCAGTACTTTCCCAATTGACCAAATGCATAAACAGTTTAAAACTTCATGGCAGGCAGTTTATCCCGCTGAATTGTTATTGGATGCTACAGCTATCTGATTTATTAGCACGGCTATTCAAAATAGTTTTGTAATAAAGACTACCTGATAAAAAATAAAAAAGCCCCGGCAATACGGGGCTTTTTTGACATCTCAAATTATTGTTTATCCCCGATAATGGTAGACCACAGCAGGTTATCAATTTCATTGCCATTGAAATAAACAGTAGCCTTCAATGATTCAGGCTGGTTCTGTTTGACCTCAATTACCTGATCATCGCTGTCCTTAATTCTAAGCACGCCCTCTTTTGGCAAATGCTTATAGTTATTTAATACGGTTTCATCCATTTTAAATGGTGTCGTGGTATTAAAATCAAAACTGTAACGATAATCTGCCAGATCAGGCTGACCGATAATCGTACCACGACTGGTTAAGGTACGAATCCCATTACTGCCACTGCCATAATCATCGACCAGGCTATAATTATAATTACGCACCTGCAGATATTCTTTGCTCTTTGTATCAAACGCGATTCCAGAAGTACCTGCCTGACCGGTCTCGGCGATACGCTGGAATTCCAACTGATCGATTTGATAAGATTCGGATTTCCCCATGTTATTTTTGGTTTTACGATGCACAATTGTGCCAGAAATCAGGTAGTCGTCCTTGAGATTAAAATCTACATTTGAACCATAACGGACATTGCTAAAGCTTAAAGTCGTCGTGTCACCATTCACCGTCTGAGTAATGTTTGAGCCTTTACGGTAAGTTTTATCCAGAATAATACAGTTATCTTTATCTGTTTTTAATTTCAGGGTTTTGACCGAACCAGTGGTATTGACTTCCGAACAGATCAGATTTGGATATTTAATACTATTGATGCCCAAATTATAAATTTTGATAATACGTGCAGTACGCCCATAAGGATAATCTGCGAATACTTCTCCAATCATGTGACCTAGAGCAACATTATAGTCGGTATCATTACTGGTATTTCCGGAAATTTTATCGCGAATTTTCTTTACAATATCCTGATCTTCAAACGGGACAAACTCCTCTGAAAGCTCAGGGGAAATACTTTCCTTAGGAACATTTGGAGGTGTAGTGACAGTAGGACTGTCTGAGCTACTTCCCTCACCACCGCCACAGGCACTCATTAAACCCGAAACAAGAGCAAGTCCAAAGATAGAAATCTGCTTTTTCATAAAATTTATTCCCTAAAATTTCTTTGCATTTTTATTTGGTGATCACTAAAGATTGGCCTTCTCGAAACTGAACAGCTCAAATGCTATTTCTGCCGGTGATATTTTTTCTTGGCAGCCAGCTTTATCCTTCGATATCGCTTTATCTTTAAACAAAGAAATTTTTGGTTCTATAATTTTAATGTATATTTCAAACAACAATTATCATAAGAAATGAAGTGCTTATTTGAATCTTGTTCCTTACCAGTGTCACTTTTCAATACAATTAAAGCGCATTTAATTAAATCAATTTACTTTGCAACAAAGCTTATAAAATTTGTAATTGTTAAGTTAAAGATGGATTGAATTTTCTTTTTATGGAGAATCATGTTCAACTTTTATACAGAGCCATGAAAGAGAATATTGAAAGATAGGATGACTTTAGAGCATATAAAATGATCATTTTTATGATATGAAATACTTAATTATTTACAGAAGATTTAAAGCGTCGATTATTTTAGATTGGTCACGGATTCACTGAATTTTTTCCGACGCTTATATTCAAACATGTTCTGATCCGCTTGTGCGAGCGCTGCAAATAAACCATGACCAGGATGACGCATCGCCATACCAATCGCTGCGCCAATGTTTGCTGCTGCAAAGGCATTAATTAAACGATCCACTAAACTTTCAGTACCCGTTTCATCATTTTCCACGCTAAGAATCACAAACTCATCACCACCCAAACGAGCAACAATATCATTGATCCGTACATTATCTCGTAATATTTGCGCTGCATTTTGAATCAGTTTGTCACCTTCATCATGACCTAAATTATCATTCACTTTTTTTAGGTCATTCAGGTCAATAAATAATACAGCGGCGGGATGACCATATTGCTTGCAACGCTCTTCTTCTGCTCGCAGCAGTTTTTCCCAAGCGCGACGATTATATAGCCCGGTCAATTCATCTTTACTGGCTTCTTCCTGCAATAATTCATGCTGTCTCATCTGCTCACTCTGACGTAATTCTGCCTGCAAGATCGAACTGAGTAATTGTCCCAACAACTCGACCAGTTGTATATCTTGCACAATAGCTTCTGATTTGGTTTCTGGATCAATCGCACAGAGCGTTCCAAACAAACTGCCATCTTCTTTAAGGAGTGGCTGACCAATATAAGATTTTATACAGACCTGCTGATTAATCGGCGCTGTGGCGTATAAAGGAATTTCTTCAGAGCGGGGGGCAATTCTCGGGGCCTTACCTGCGACCATATGAGAACAAAAAGAATCAGCCCACTGAAACACTTGACCCGGTCGTATATCATAACCATGATCTTCACTTTGCAGTACAATCCAGTCTTGGCCTTCTACCCGGGTGATCATCCATAAATTAAAGCCAAAATGCTGATGCAAAAACCTTAACACCGCCTCTCCAGCATCCTGAAAACTTTTGAAATTTATATTTTCCATTCGAGATTGCCTCTGCTGCAAACCTGTAAAAATATGCATGATATAAACTTAAGCTATTAAACTATTTTTCCAGTTTCAATAGAATATAAGAGTTCTAAATACAGCTATAAAACTATATATTTACAACATACCGTTGCTATAAGTTTTCATTTAAAAATTCACAATAAAAAAGAGGCCTAAGCCTCTTTTCTTCAAGCCTGAAATCTATGCCTCAGTCGGATTAGTCAGTTCCGTCATTGGCCAACGTGGAGTTGTCGTCACAGCCAAGCCATCATGCTGTCCTGCTTTGAGACGCTGATAGCCCGCGAAAGCAATCATGGCACCATTGTCTGTACAGAGTGCAGGTTCAGCATAATAAACAGATGCACGAATCTTGGCTAAATCTGCTTCTAAACGCTCACGTAAACGCTTGTTGGCACTAACACCGCCCGCAATCACCAGGCGTTTAAGCCCCGTTTGCTTCAGTGCTTTCACCGACTTTTTCACCAGAGTATCGACAATGGCTTCCTGAAAACTGGCAGCGATATCGGCATCGCGGTTTTCATCACCGAGTTTTTTCATTTGTACAGAAACTGCGGTTTTTAGACCACTGAATGAAAATTCTAAACCTTGATGCAGCATTGGTCGCGGGAATGCAAATGCATTTGGATCGCCCTGCTCTGCCAGTTTGGAAATATTCGGGCCACCCGGATACGGCAGACCCATCATCTTCGCGACTTTATCAAATGCTTCGCCTGCCGCATCATCAATGGATTCACCCAAGAGTTCATACTGGCCAATGCCATAAGCAGCCATGAGCTGAGAATGTCCACCCGATACCAACAATGCGACAAATGGAAACTCAGGCGGAGTTTCTGACAATAAAGGTGCCAGCATATGACCTTCCATATGATGCACACCAATTGCGGGTTTATTCAGCGCAAAGGCCAAAGTACGACCAAACAATGCACCGGTCATGAGTGCGCCCATCAGACCCGGGCCACGGGTATATGCGACTGCATCAATTTCTGATTTTTTCACGCCGCTCTGTTCAAGCAGCTCATTGATGAGTGGAATCAGTTTACGCACATGATCACGTGACGCCAGCTCTGGAACTACACCGCCATATTCTGCATGCAGTTTAATCTGGCTATAAAGCACCTGTCCGCGCAAACCCAACTCGCTGTCATACAGCGCAAGTCCTGTTTCATCACACGACGTTTCCAAGCCTAAAACGATCATTAAACTGCCTATAACCTGTATCAATTCTATTGCAGCAACTATTATAGACTTGTGGTATGAGATGTAAATGAGTAAAATACTGACCTTCACTTGTGATTGAGGGCAATTCAGCCCGAGATCTTACCCTAACTGATATGAGGATTCTTCATGCCACAAGTTAAATTGAAAGAAGGCGAACCAGTAGACGTAGCTATCCGTCGTTTCAAACGTTCATGCGAAAAAGCGGGTGTTCTTGCTGACGTACGTAAGCGTGAATTCTACGAGAAACCAACTCAAGAACGTAAGCGCAAAAAAGCTGCTGCTGTTAAACGCTACCAAAAGAAATTGGCGCGTGAATCAGTACGTACAACTCGCCTTTACTAAGATTAATTTGTGATTGATTGCCTGGAATAAATAATGACGACTTTAAAAGACCAAATCACGGATGTTTTGAAAGCAACAATGCGTGCCAAAGAAATGTCCAAGCTGACGGTCATTCGTAGTCTACAGGCAGCAATTAAGCAAATCGAAGTCGATGAGCGCAAAGAACTTGACGACGCTCAGGTTCTTGCGGTCATTGAAAAACAAATTAAACAACGTAAAGAATCGGTTAAAGCCTTTGCAGGCGCTGGCCGAGATGATTTAGCTAGTAAGGAACAAGCCGAAATTGAGATTTTGTCTCAGTTTCTACCAGAAGCTATGACTGAGGAAGAACTTGATTCCATGATTGCGCAAGCTATTGCAGCGCAACAAGCTACTAGCATGAAAGATATGGGTAAGGTGATGAATTCTCTGCGTCCGCTCATAGCCGGGCGCGCCGATCCTGCACAAGTTTCCGCCAAAATCAAAGCGCAACTTGCTTAATCCATACTCTCTAGCATTTTCTCTTTAACGTTGAACTGCCTTTAATCAAAGACAGTTCCTGACGTATTCTCATTGCAAATTACAATCGACCTGATAACGCTTAAGTAATTGCATCTCTTTCGATGATTTCACTTCTACAATTACATCCCGTTTACTCATATTTTGAAACTGACGATCCAGATAAGGACGATTCTGGTCAGCGGCCTGATATAAACGATCAACATAACGTCCTACAATTCCACAAAATTTTGCATTCTGCTCAGGACTAAATCCCTGTTGCTGCGGATTTAAACCACTTAAAAACTGACGCGATTCCTTTTTATAATCCGCATTAATTCGTTCTATTGCTTCTACATATTCAACTGCACTCGCAGCAAAAACCCCATAACTCCACCCCAGTAGACACACGCCCAATAGTATTTTTTTCATATTATGCTTCAGTTTGATTCACGCTGATCTTTCAAAAATATTGTAGCCTGATTGAATATATTCTTGCTATATCATCCTGATACAAAAACTTAAAACCCAGTTCAGCTTTAAATCTTATATTGATGTGCCTGCTGCATCTGCTTCAGACGCTGGCGAATGGTGGACGATAAAGATTGATTATTCTTTACGCTACGCTGTGCATGTAATAATGATTTGATGGCAGTTTCTTCATATCCTGACCAATATTCTACTTCTGCACGATAGCGCAGCACATTAGCAGCCTTAATCGGCGAATCTGGCTCTGCATTGGCAGCCAGTTGCATTAGTCGCCAGCCACTGACATCCCGTGAATTGGCATTTAGAAATCGCTGCACTAAAACTTTTGCTTTATCGGGTTGCTTGGCGCGAATCAGCACTTCTGCATATTTATAATTGAGCGCTCGATTTTCCGGCATGATCCGCGCTGCTGACGCTACACTCTCCAAAGCTGCATCAAGCTGGTTCTGAGCTAAATAAATATCAGTCTGGAATAAAACCTGTAAAGGATGCATCTGGTTATGCTTTTTTGCTCGATCTAAAGTGGCCTGCGCGGCCTGGAAATCACTTTGCTGTATTCGATAGGCAGTTAAGGCAAGCTGGCCTGCAAAATTATTTTGCTGGTCCATCAGGATAAGCTGCTCTGCATTGGTCTGACCAGACAATACCCTGCTATACCACTTGATAATGTCAAAGTCTTGGTCATTGAGACTGCGTTTCACCGCAGGAAGCTGGTTGGCACGTAAACGTGCTTCACTCATACGCTCGGTGGTGAGTGGATGAGTGAACCAGAAATCCGGCAGAAAGCTTAAGCGGCTGGTCGAACGATGCATGACTTCAAAGAAGTCTGCCATGCTATGCGGATTATAGCCGGAACGATACATATATTGCATACCAATCCGGTCTGCCTCACGCTCCTGATTACGGCTATAGGTGAGCTGTTTATCCATAAGTGCTGCCTGTGAACCCATCATGACCGCTGTGCCGACATCACCATCTGCCTGGGAAGCGACCAAAGCACCGACGAGAATTCCGGCTAGCGCCAGTAAACCTTGCCCTTTAAAGGCATCCTGAGAGCGACTGTAATGACGTTGTGTGACATGTGCAATTTCATGTGCCATGACTCCTGCCACTTCATCCATGTTTCGAGCTGAATTAATCAGACCAGTATTAAGTGCAAAAAGACCACCTGGTACAGCAAAGGCATTAATTTGCGGGTCATTAATCACCAGCAAACCGATCGGCTGTTGCAATTGAGTCTGACTCAGGATATGAGAAAATACTGAAAGCAGCTGATCTTCAAGCCATGGATTTTGCAGGACCGGCATTTGTTTATGCACTTCACGATAGACTTTTTCACCGATCATTTTTTCTTTTTGTTGATCGAGTAAGCCGACGCCTGTACCAATATCAGGCACAGAAAATTGTACATTTGCTTGATTAAAATCATGGTTAGAGCCGTGCCCTGCTACCATATACAGACTTAAGCCACACGCCAGCGCCAATCGTTTCAATGAAAAATCTCTAATCCTGCCGATCTAATTTATCTTGAATATAGCATTGAACAATGAGCAGAGACGCAAGAAAATGTTATTTTTTAATACCATTTAAACGACGAATGAGATGCATTTTAAAATTCCGGATTGACCACATAACGGGGCACTCGTCCTTCCAAGGCATCAACAAGATTCTGATAAGCCAGTTCTGCCATTTTTTTACGAGTAGCTGCAGTGGCCGAACCCACATGTGGCAATGTAACCACATTATCCAACTGGAATAATTCCGATTCTTTTAAGGGCTCTTTCTGATACACATCCAGACCGGCAGCAAAAATCTGTTTAGCTTTTAAAGCTGCAATCAATGCCTGTTCATCAATGACCGAACCACGCGAAATATTGACCAATACTGCATGTGGTTGCATTTTCATCAATTCCGCTGCTGCAATCAGTGCCTTGGAATCCGCATTCAAATCTACCGCAACGACCACAAAGTCAGAACGTTGTAACAGTTCATCCAGCTGGCAATATTGCGCATTCAATCCTTGAGCGAGTTCTGGTTTTTCCCGGCGATTATGATACAGAATATTCATGTTAAAACCGTAAAAACCACGACGTGCGATTGCCGCCCCAATATGACCGAGACCAATAATTCCGAGGGTTTTTCCAAAAATATCCATACCAAATTGTGCTTCGCCCACGGTACGCTGCCATTGTCCCTGCTTGGTCCATTGATCCAGGTAGGCCACTTTGCGTGCTGCTGACATCAGTAAAGTGAAAGCCAGGTCAGCAGTGGTTTCAGTCAGTACATGCGGCGTATGACTGAGATAAATTTTCTTTTCATTTAAATAATCCAGTTCATAGTTGTCATAACCGACACTGACACTGGAGATAATTTTTAACCGGGTGGCACTGGCCAGATTATCGCGATTCAACAAGCGCCCTGCGCCAATCATGCCATCAGCATCCTGAACCTGCTGCAAAAGCTGTTGATTCACATCGCCTAGCTTCGGTTGTATATAACTCACCTGATAATTTTGTTCCAGCTTGTTTTGAATATCAGGATCAATTTGACTAAATACAACCACTTTTTGTTTCATCTATTTTTATTCCATAGCAAGATTATTCCAGACTGGCAGTCCTATTTTGCATAAACTGCCATAAACGTTTTTTTAGAATCGGCTGATCCAGCATTTCTTGTAAAGATGCCAACTGGATCATTTTCGTATTTGATATATGCGCTACAGGCCCGAGGAAAATAATATTTTTCTCTGCACTCATTCCATCCAGAAAACCCTGAATATAGGATTCTACACCACTTCCATCCTGAACATTGGCCCAGGGAAATGGCCAGTTCAGCTCATGAAACTCACCTGGGACTGCACGCTGGATATTGCCCCATAAATTCTGGGTGTCTTCGGTCATTGCAGTTGCATCAATCACGATACTGCAATGTGCCAGACTTAAAGCCTGCAAACTGAATGGCGGGATTTGTACGATTTCACGCTGTTCCTGAACAGGTGCAATGTGAGTCGGTGCCGCAGGTGGTGTATCAACCTTAAGCGTAACAATTGGCTCTGGCTCAGGAATCGGCAGATCAGCCAACGCCTCTACGGAAGCAGGCTGAGGCAAGACGATATCGGTGTGAAATTCAGGTGCAGCCTGATCACGCCAGATCGAAACCTGGTGCGGCTGACATGCGCTGTCCCTAGGAATCCAGAGATCGATTCCTAATGTTGCCAGTATGTCACGCTGATGCCCAATCATCTTTTCATCATCACCAATTTCAGGCTGAACATTTTAGCCGGATTGCCTGTGCTTTGCCGAACTTTTTCAGCTTTTCTTTTTTATCCTGATGGATTCTAGTACAAAGTTTAGCTGTCTGCTAAAAACCGTGCTTTTAATACACCATCAAACCATTTCTGCTGTTATAACAGATTCCGGCTAAAGCTGCGCGTTCTCATTTATTTTCTACAGAATGGTTAAACTGTTCTTCTTTAACATTTGCTGAACGACCTGTTCTGCCTCAAAACCCAAGCGCCAATACAACAGCTCCATCACGTCCAACTCATCCTGTGTCACGATACGATCACTCCACAAACAGGCCTCTGCAATACCTAAAATACTGAGGCGATCACGCAATAACAGCCCCGCAATATCATTCAGGATTTCTGCCAGATCAATCGGCTCATCAGAAATTTCATTATATAAGTCCAGTTCCTGAGCGGTCAGAATCCGGTTTAAAATCCGCTCCCGCACCTCAAGCTGGTTGCCGCTATTAATCTGCTGTACATGCAGCAAGGCGTCGATCAAACGCACAATCTGTGGCTTGACCTCATCGAGTGCTGTAGGCGTATGTGCAGGAAGCAAATTCAGTTCGTATTTCACACATTCCAGTAATAATGCATCTAACAGGCCAATTTCGCCATCTTCCTGAATAATCCGTGCCAGCTTCATCAAAAACTGGCGTGCAACAGTTGTCGGCATGCCACCAATATTGTTACAAGCTTGCTGGAAAATCGAGATATGCACCCGCCCGTCCAGATTGAGCAATGAATCTACAATGGCACGGCTAACTTCAGCCTCAGTCGGAATAAATTCACGATATTGACGGATCATTAAAATGGCGACCATCACTTCACGAGAACCAGTTGCGGTTTGTAATGCACGCTCAATCAGTTCCGGACGTGGCATCTTGAGCCGAAGTTCCGGATTCAGTGGTTTGATCGCATCTTTAATCGCAAAACTGATCGGAGACAGCCGCAATAATGGCAAAGGCTGTGGCGAGCTCCAGCTCATTGCAGTTTCAGGCACCACTTCTTCTAAAGAACGGAACAAACTAAACAAAGGCTGATTTTTGAGTTTTTTCAGATTCTCAAGCTGTAAGTCCTGAATCAAGGCAGGATTTAATTCATAAATCCGCTGATTGATATGGGGATGAATATTCAGCCAGTTTTGTGGGCTCAAGGAATTGGCAAAGCACATATGTGAAATGGATTCAGCATATTCACTATAAATCTGGGAGCCAGAATGATGCACATGGATTCTGAGTAAAGTCTGAATATTGGCATCATTTTGAATCAGGCGTCGGGTCTTTCGATCATTTTTATAGGTCCGACCACCCAGTGAAATATATTTAATAAAACGGGAAATCAAAACACCCAAACTACCAATCAGCCAGATCACCGCACCGACTGCAACATAGAAAGTTTCAAACTTATTTTCACGCGGACTACCCGCTCGATAAAAACCGGACTTGGCAATCTTACTGCCACACTGACTAAACGTGGTTAAACTGCTATACAGGATTTTCAGGCGGGTATTTTCCGCAGCTTCACCAGACAGGATTTTATTGAATTCATGGCTGAGCAAGCCATACAGCTCGACTTTATCCAGTGTTTGTATCGCACCCCAAGTCAGGATAATTGCGGTATCCCGCGGACTAAACCCTGCCGTCAATGCATTGACACCAACTTCATCGGGCAGCACATATACCGCCGGAACGTCAATCAGAAAAGTCTCTGACAGTTGCTGGTTAATGTGCAGTGCAGCACTTTCTTCTGGAATACTGTCCATCGGACTCAACCGACGTGCACCCAACTGCTTCGCCAGCGAATAACCGCCATTCCGAAAAATATAGAATTCATAGATGACCGAGATCATCATGGCACATAACAACAAAGCAATCAGATAAGGACTTAGCGCATGCCAGAAGATTGACTGGCTAGGATCAGTATAAAAAACAAAGAGACCAACAACGGTATTAATAATAAAAATAGTCAACAGAATTGCAATCAGGCAAAAACTTACAGGCAGTACTATATTTTTGTTTTTTATAAAATCGTATCCTACGTTTCGCAATGCAGAACCCTAAAATGATGATTTTCAATGGGTTCATCATAAAACAAAAAAGCGGGAAATTCCCGCTTTTTCATGATGATTTTAAATGTTTAAACTTCGCGTACGCCAGTCAAATCCACTGAGGCTGCATCAATATTGACATCAATATAATTGCTTTCTTTCATGGCACTGTCACTACGTTTTTGCTGGAGATCATCCAGATATTGCGCATCAATACCGCCCGAAACATAGATGCCATCAAACACTGAACAATCAAAGTCTTTGACGTCCGGCACCTTGGTGGTTCTTACCGCATCTTTCAAATCTTCCAGATCCTGGAAAATCAGACGGTCAGCACCAATAATTTCACGGATTTCTTCCACGCTACGTTCCGATGCAATCAGCTCAGATTTCGCCGGCATATCAATACCGTAAACGTTTGGATATTTCACCATCGGTGCTGCGGAAGCAAAGAATACTTTTTTCGCGCCAGAATCACGAGCCATCTGGATAATTTCATTACAGGTCGTACCACGGACAATAGAATCATCTACCAACAGTACATTCTTACCTTTAAACTCAAGCTCAACCGGGTTGAGTTTCTGGCGTACCGATTTTTTACGCAGCTGCTGTCCAGGCATAATGAAGGTACGACCGATGTAACGGTTTTTCATGAAACCTTCACGGAATTTTACCCCCAGCATATTGGCAAGTTCTAGCGCTGAAGTACGTGAAGTATCCGGAATCGGAATCACTACATCAATATCATGCTCTTCACCCCACTCACGCAGAATTTTTTGCGCCAGCTTTTCACCCATTTTTAAACGTGCTTTATACACCGAGATTCCATCAATGATGGCATCTGGACGGGCAAAATAAACATATTCAAAAATACAAGGACGATATTCAGCATTCGCCGCACATTGCTTGGTAAAGAAGTTACCTTCTAAATCAATAAATACCGCTTCACCCGGCAGAATATCACGCTCAACTTTAAAGCCCAGCGCAGTAATCGCAACCGACTCAGAAGCAATGATATACTCCATACCCTGTTCAGTTTCACGCGAACCGTAGATCAATGGACGAATACCATTTGGATCACGGAAGCCTACCAGACCCTGACCGGTAATCATCGCCACCACGCCATAAGCACCTTTGCAACGCTCATGCACACGTGTTACCGCATGGAAAATATCTTCCGACGTTGGCACCAGTTTGCCATGTTTTTGCAGTTCATGCGCAAACACGTTTAACAGGACTTCTGAATCAGAATCAGTGTTCATATGACGCAAGTCAGTTTTGAACAGGTCATCATGAATTTCTTCGGCATTGGTCAGGTTACCATTATGTGCCAAGGTAATCCCGTACGGTGAGTTCACATAAAACGGCTGTGCTTCAGCACTGCTCGATGAACCGGCTGTTGGATAACGCACATGACCAATACCGTAATTTCCTTTCAAAGCACGCATATGACGAGTATGGAATACATCACGCACCATGCCGTTGTCTTTGCGCAGGAATAAACGTCCTTCATCACATGTCACGATCCCAGCTGCATCTTGTCCACGATGTTGTAACATCGTTAATGCATCAAACAACATTTGGTTAACGGGTGATTTACCAGCTATACCAACTACTCCACACATAGCAACCTCGCAGACAAGCTAGGATTAATAAAAAGGATTATTTGTAGACTCATCTGCAGCTCCAGACTTGGACGATGTTTCAGATGATGAAGCTGAAGGTTTCGATGTCCCTTCAGGCTTGATATGTTGTAGTGCGCCATTCGCGGCTTCTTTCGACATTTGAGTCGCCCAAGGCGCATAAGGCAATAAGGCTTGAATAAACTTGGACTGTTTCCAGTGAGGTGAGCTTTCTACCCACGGGCCAATTCCCTGCATGGTAATCAGAACAATCAGCAAACCTTTCAGGCTACCAAAGACACCACCGGCCAGACGGTTGAGAGGACCCAGTTTAAGACTCTTTAAAATACGGTTCAACAGTGCAGTAACGATCCAGGTCAGAACTACAATCAGCAGGACGATAAAAGCGAAGGCCGCAATCTTTTGTACGACTGGATCTGTACTCAGAGCAACCATAGACGGCGCAAGTAGCGTTGAATATTTTGCCGCAACAATCAGGGCAAAGATCCATCCCACTAAGTTCGCAAAGGCTTTAATAAATCCTTGACGCAAACCGTTGAGCCCTCCAATGAGCAAGATAATCAGTAGAAAGATATCAATGGCATTCATAGGATTTAAAGTGCGTCTACACAATCTTTTACAAGTTTAGGTCCAGTATAGATGAGGCCACTATAAACTTGTACAAGGCTGGCGCCTGCCTGTTTCTTGGCAGCAGCATCTGCACCTGAAAGAATACCACCCACACCAATCAATGGAATTTGTCCTTTTAATACCGCAGCAAATGCAGCCAGACATGCGGTACTTTTCTCAAATACTGGCGCGCCAGACAAACCGCCTGCTTCCTCTGCATGCTCCAGACCCTCTACACCTTCACGTGACAGTGTGGTATTGGTCACGATCAGGCCATCAATCTTGAATTGCAATAATTGCTTGGCAATAAAGGCAATATCGCTGTTATCCAGATCAGGCGCCACTTTCAGTACCAAAGGTACATAATGCTGGTATTCCTGAGCCAATTCAAGCTGACGCTTCTTCAGTGTTTCCAGCAGTTCGGTGAGTGCATCACCACTTTGCAGGCTGCGCAGGTTTTTGGTATTGGGAGAAGAAATGTTGACGGTAATATAAGAAGCATAATTATAGACTTTTTCTAAACAGATGAGGTAATCATCTACTGCTTTTTCTACCGGAGTATCAGCGTTTTTACCGATATTAATACCGAGAATGCCTTTAAATTTGGCCGCTTTGACATTTTCAACCAGCTGATCCACGCCATCATTATTAAAGCCCATACGGTTAATAATGGCTTTGGCCTGTGGCAAACGGAATAAACGCGGATGAGGATTGCCGGCTTGCGGTCGCGGGGTAATGGTACCAATTTCAATAAAACCAAAACCTTGACCGGCAAGGGCGTCAATATAGGCACCATTTTTGTCCAAACCTGCCGCAAGACCTACCGGATTGGGAAATTCGATTCCCATACAGGTCACAGGTTTCGCAGCAACGTTTTGACGCATCAAGCCCATTTTATGGGATGATTTCAATAGTGATAATGTCAGCTCATGTGCACGCTCTGGTGCTAAAGAAAACAACAAAGGGCGGGCTAGAGAATACAACATATCCAGAAAAGTCTACTGCTTTTTAAGTCGGCATATTATAGGCATAGGCTGACAAAAAAACCATGCTTTGCAAATCTTTATTTTTACCGTTTATTGTATGGTCGCCGTTAATTTAATCTGTCCTGCCTCATTATTTAGTTCCATTTTCTCGATACTTAGCCCCATTTGTGCCAGCTGAGTCAGGAAATTTGCCAGTACTGCATAATTTTCATGCATGACCGCCAATTGAATTTTTCCTTCCATTTGCTGGGAAGCCACCGACAATCCTTGCTGTTGTGCGACTCGCTGTACTTTCTCCGCTGCATCCAGTTGGGTGTCCCCAGCCGGTTTCATGGTTACTGCATTACTTTGCATCCAAACAATGGTATCTTTCAGCTGATTTAAGCGTTTTTGCTGGGTATCTGCCGCCTGATGCATATACCAGAGTGCAGAACCGACTGCCGCCACAATCACAAAAACAGTGGTAAAAATCACCATTACCCGTTCACGTACCGACAAGCTGTCCAGATAATCACTCAGTTTTTCAAAAGACTGATCCATACGATTTTGTAGCGCTTCAATGCCTTTCATTATTGAATCCTCACCAGTCCGATCGCAGCTGTTCCGCTGGCCTGAATATTCCCCAGCTCCACCTTAAAGCCTTGCTGGCTTAATTGTGTGGTCAGTGCATTTAACGTTTCTGATGAATTGGCCTTAAGCTCCATACTTAACACAGAAGCATCATAATTCACCCGTTGTGCCACAATCTGATTTTGCATCAAGACTGGCCCCACCCGACTAATCAGCTGCAATGCATGCGTATCTGCAATCTGGCTTTGACGCAACTGCCCTTCAAACTGACTTTTGATATTCTGCTCAGTGACCGGATAATTTTGTCCAAACCAGTATTTAAACTGGTCGATGGCTTGCGCGGCGGTCTGATTCGCCACTTTCTTATATTGATACCAGCGCACAGCATCATAACTAAACTGCAATACTAAAATACCCAGAAAAACCGCTGCGCAGGCTTTCAAGTAGCCGGAAATAGCGCCATTGGATTTTGCTTTAGGCAAGACATTAAACGGATGCTGTTTCGGTTTTTTCAGTACAGGAATTCCATATCGGAAAGACTCCAGTTGCTCCTGAGTGACCAGTGCTTCAAGACTACGCAACTGCTCCTGGTTCAGATTGCTCACCTTATAGCTGAGATCCTTGGGCTGATAATCCAGATAAAGGCTTAGATCATCCAGCGACTGGCCGATATATTCCGACTCGCGCACCAGCAAACGTCCACCGATTTGCGCAATCACACGCTGATTGGCATCAGGAACCGGCAGCACCAAAAAGTCCGGTAACAAAGCTGCCAGCTTGACTGGGATCAGGCTTAAAGCATGTTGCAAGGTCTCAAGCGTAGAATTCGCAATCCCCATAATGCTGATCTGATCCGGCTGCTGAAAATGATGTAGCACTTTCATAGCATCTACCGGCAGCACCACGTATTCTTCGAGCAAATATTTAATGCCATCATTGCCCATTTTCTTATATTGGCTCTTGGGCAAGGTCTGCTGCAAAATTTGCACATGACGGCTCGGGAAAAATACTACCGCCTCTTCGCCATGATGAGCCTGTATATCCTGAATCAGCTGCTCAAGTGTGTCCGCAGTGTTCCAGAATTCCCCAGTTGACCATTGCCAAACCCCATTGGCTTCTGGCATCCATAAATACAACATCAATTGTGTTCTGCCATTTTAATTAATTTTTTATAGTGTAGGAATAAAACTTTTAATCTGTGTGGATAAGCCCGGGGCAATCACCGCCTGATCATAAATACGTGCTTCTGCCAATGCATAGGGATGAAAAGATTCAGCCAGCAGAATGGAAGACATATGTGCCACCACATTCATATGACACACCACTGCAATCGACTCATAAGGCAGTTGCGACAACCATTCTACTGCGACTTTGGCATCATCATCCGGTTTGATCGTATTACAGATCACCACCGGCACATCTTTAAAATACTGCTGCAAATGTGCCAGAGTTTCCTGCGCACGCAATAACGGACTGACCACAAAGACTTCAGGCTTAATCAGATCCTTTAAGAACTGTGAAGTCTGCTCAGCCTGTTGATGACCACGCTCCGTTAAAGGTCGCTTGGTGTCATTACCATTGACCGGTGGTGCGGCCTCGCCATGTCGAACTAAAGTCAGTTGCATTTGATTTCCTTATATTCTTTTGCCTGCATGTTAACTAGCTGATATGACAATTCGCAGACAGTCCCTGTGTTATAGATCAGACTTGATGATGTGGCAAGACAAATTCAACATCACTGCGATGACCATTTTTCATCAATGACAATGCAATATTGAGTGGTGGCGCACCTTCAAAAATCACATCATACAAGGCCGAGGTAATTGGCATATACACATCGAGCTCTTCCGAACGCGCCTTGACCTGTACAATGGTATTAATCCCTTCTGCCGTTTGCCCCAGCTCAGTCGTTGCCTGCTCCAAGGTTTTACCTTTGCCAAGTGCATAACCCACCTGATAATTACGGCTGAGCGGACTGCTACAGGTTGCGAACAAATCACCCACACCTGAAAGCCCAAGGAAAGTCAGCGGATTGGCACCAAGTTTTACTGCAAAACGGCTCATTTCAGCCAAGGCACGAGTCAGGATCATACTCTTGGTATTTTCACCCACGTTATACGCAGCGGCCATACCCATCGCGACAGCATAAATATTTTTTAATGCGCCCCCGAGCTCTACGCCATGCACATCATCACTAGCGAATACGCGGAACAAGGCGCTATGTAAGGCTTGTTGTACCGCATAACGCACCAGCTCAGATTGGCTGGCAATCACGGTTCCTGCCGGCTGTCCTGCCACAATTTCCTTGGCCAAGTTCGGTCCTGATAACACACCATAAGGCACTTCAGGCAACACTTCGCGAATAATATCGCTCATGAAACTAAAGGTTTTGGCTTCAATACCCTTGGTCAGCGAGATCACGGCTTGCGACGTGATAAAAGGTTTGATTTGCTGCAAGACATCCCGGAAAGAATGACTCGGAATAGCGACTAAAATAATATCTCGATCACGCACAGCCTGTTCCAGGTCTGACACCGCCAGCAGATTTTCTTCTAACTTAAAATCTGGCAAATAGCGTTTATTAATATG
>SPVA01000016.1 GCA_013530545.1 Acinetobacter lwoffii | reverse complement strand
CCTTTCTGGTTAATCAGTTTTGCTGCTGTCGCAATGATACGACCGCCAGTTGCTGCAAACGGGTGACCGGCAGCAAGTGAAGAGCCTTTTACGTTCAATTTTGCACGGTCAATTGAACCTAATGGTGCATCCAGACCTAAACGCTCTTTACAGAATTTCGGATCTTCCCAAGCTTTCAGCGTAGACAATACTTGAGATGCAAAAGCCTCATGAATTTCATAATAGTCGAAGTCTTGCAGTTTCAGACCCGCACGCTCCAGCATACGTGGCACTGCATAAGCAGGCGCCATCAACAAGCCTTCTTTTTTCTCAACGAAATCAACTGCGGCAGTTTCCTGGAAAGTCAGGTAAGCCAGCACTTCATGGCCATTTGCCTTCGCCCATTCTTCAGAAGCCAATAGCACACAAGAAGCACCATCTGTCAGTGGCGTAGAGTTACCTGCTGTCATGGTACGGGCATCACCCTTACCAAAGGCCGGCTTTAATTTCGCCAGTTTTTCAACGCTTGAGTCAGCACGCAGGTTATTGTCACGCTTAAGACCCAGGAACGGTGTAATCAGGTCATCAAAGAAACCTTCTTCATACGCTGCAGCCATTTTCTGGTGTGAAGATGCAGCCAGTTCATCTTGCGCTTCACGGGAAATACCCCATTCCAGTGTGGTAATTGCCTGATGATCACCCATAGACAGACCTGTACGCGGTTCACCATTTTTTGGTGCATCCATCAGGTCTTTCACATTGATCTTGGTCAATGCTTTTAGACGGTCTTTTGCGGTTTTCGCAATGTTTAGCTCAAGCAGTGCTTTACGTAAACCATCACCAAAAGCAATTGGCGCATCAGAAGTCGTATCTACACCACCTGCAATGCCCACTTCGATTTGACCTAAAGCAATCTTGTTGGCAACAAGAAATGCCGCTTGCAGACCAGTACCACATGCCTGCTGGATGTCATAAGCAGGCGTTTCAGGTGCAAGGGCAGTGTTCAATACGCATTCACGGGTCATATTAAAGTCACGGCTGTGTTTGAGTACTGCACCCGCAACCACTTCACCCAAGCGTTGACCTTGAAGGTTAAAACGTTCAACCAGACCATTCAGGGCTGCTGTGAACATATCAGTATTGGATGCCGTAAAGTAAGCACCATTAGAACGTGCAAATGGAATGCGGTTACCACCGATAATCGCAACGCGGCGAACTGTATTTTGGCTCATGTTTGGTTCCTGTTGAACAGAAGTCTGTGTTATAGATGTTGAATCTTGTTGGCTTGAAGTCGTTTTTTTGGTACGTGCAGATGTACTGCGTGTACGTGTGGTTTTAGCCGGACTTTTTTCTGTCCCAGTGGCTGTGTCAGTATTTTTAGTGCTACGCTTAGCGCGCGTTGATGGTTTTGACACAGTTTCTGTCGCAGAGTTCTCGACTGCTGGATTTTCTTGAGTTGTTTTGCTCATAAGGCTTTACCAGGCAAATAGATCGTCTTCTTGGTGTTTACATTAGCATAGAAGAGGATAGGCTGTATTGACTACAATGACATTACAGACTGCGCTTAGGTCAAGTCATCTGCCTATTATCTCAAGTATGATTGGGCGGAATCTGGCGGATCTATTGAAATATATGTGTCTGGCATCATATTGAAGTTTAAGGGTAACTTTAGATCAACCAAAAATTAATTTATATGAGAGATAATAACATGACTGATCAGTACCAAACTTTTGCAAAATCTCCTATTGGTAAATTTGTCATTAAAAATTTGGGTCTGCCATCCCCAATTTCTTTAGACCGTTTTGAGTCTGCTACGCCAGTAGTAAAAGGCGCAGTATTATTGGGTGCAGCACCGGCAAGTCCGTTGACGGGTGCTATTGCTCAGGTTCTGGCAAATATTCACGCCAACAGCTATGCAGGTAACAATGTTGAACTACAACAGGCGGCTGCAGCATCCGGGCTGAATCTGGGTGCGTTTAACCCGGGCGATAAAGAATCAAAATTCAAGGTCGTCATTTTTGATGCTTCAGGAATCGAAAATTCAGAACAGTTAAAATCACTTTATGATTTCTTTAACCCGATTTCACGTCAGATTCAGAGTTCTGGTCGTGTCGTAATTGTGGGTACGACACCTGAAACAGCAAAATCGGTGAGCCAGGCGATTGCTCAACGCGCACTGGAAGGTTTTGTAAAATCTGTGGGTAAAGAGTTTAAAAAGGGTATTGCAGCGAACCTGATCTATGTAGATGCCGGTGCTGAAGCAAACCTTGAGTCTGCTTTACGTTTTGCGGTCTCTCCACGTTCTGCTTATGTTTCTGGTCAGGTGATCCGTGTTTCACCAGCTGAAAAAGTAGACGTAGACTGGACCAAGCCATTAGCGGGTAAAACTGCGGTTGTGACAGGTGCAAGCCGAGGTATTGGTGAAGCCATTGCCCATGTATTGGCGCGCGATGGGGCACATGTCATCTGTCTGGACGTTCCACAACAGCAGGCGGACCTTGATCGGGTCGCTGGTGAAATTGGTGGTTCTACCTTGGCTATTGATATTACAGCTGCAGATGCAGGTGAAAAGATCAAGGTAGCGGCAGCTGAGCATGGCGGCTTAGACATCATTGTGCACAATGCCGGAATTACCCGTGACAAGACCTTGGCCAATATGAAGCCTGAGCTATGGGATCTGGTGATTAATATCAACCTATCTGCAATTGAACGTGTGAATGATTACTTGATCTCCAACGATGGTCTAAATGCCAATGGCCGTATTATCTGTGTATCCTCAATTTCAGGCATTGCTGGTAACCTGGGACAAACCAACTATGCAGCATCTAAAGCCGGGGTGATAGGTGTAGTAAAATTCACAGCACCGACATTAAAAAATGGTATAACCATTAATGCCGTTGCACCGGGCTTTATCGAGACTCAGATGACGGCTGCGATTCCATTTGCGATCCGTGAAGCGGGCCGCCGTATGAATTCGATGAGTCAGGGCGGTCTACCTGTCGATGTTGCAGAAACGATTGCAATGTTTGCTGCTACTGCATCAACAGGTTTAAATGGCAACGTGGTACGTGTATGTGGTCTAAGTCTGTTAGGGGCTTAATAGAATTCCCCTAAATCCCCCTTTATGAAAGGGGGACTACTCCTCCCTTTAATAAAGGGAGGTTGGGAGGGATTAAAAATATAAAAGGACAGTTTGAAACTTGCTCCTCATCCTCTCTATCCATTAGAGGGAACTTGATAAAGATAAATATTTTAAAGGTTCAGTATGAATACGCGCCATTTTAGTCAACTTCCAAAACCTTATTTAGCCTATCCAAAAGTGATTCAAGGCTTGATTTTTAAAAAGCCGAAAGCTGAAAAAGTTCTACCGCAAGTTGAATATGTGGTGGATTCATTCAAGGTCGATCAGAAACATCTGAAAGCCTATAACGATGTTTGTGGTTTTAAAAATAATGGTTATATTCCAGCAATCTATCTGACGGTACTTTCACAAAGTCTGCAAATGCACATGATGACTTCAGAAGCATTTCCGTTTCCGATTTTGGGTTTGGTACATATCCGTAACCAAGTGAAGCAATACCGTAAAGTCGGTGTGAATGAAACTTTGACCCTGTCATGTAAATTTGGCGAATTGCAGTCGCACGATAAAGGCGTTCAGTTTGATTTCATTACTACAGTCAAAGTGGGAGGTGAGGTCGTAGTTGAAGCATTGACGACTTATCTGTCACGTCAAAAGACCAATGCTAAAGCGGCTGCTAAACCTGCAGAAAGCCAAGCGCCCGAATACAAACTCAATAATGAATGGAACATCTCGGAAAATACTGGTCGCCGTTATGCCATGACCTCAGGTGATTTTAACCTGATCCATATTCATGCAGTCACAGCGAAAGCCTTTGGCTTTAAACAGGCAATCGCACATGGCATGTGGAGCAAGGCCAAAGCACTGGCGAATCTGTCATTGCCAGATGCTTATGAAGCGGATGTCTGGTTCAAGTTGCCGATGTACTTGCCATCTAAAGTTGAGTTCCTGACCGCGCAGGCAGCGAATGATACAGATTTCCTGATTCGAAACAGTAAGAATCAAAAACCGCATGTCACCGGTCATATTAAAGCGATTTAAATCTGAATCAAAAGCCTAAACCCGATTTAGGCTTTTTCATTTTAAGGGATCAATATTCTATGGATAGAATGATGCAGCCAATTAAAGATTATCTGTTTGCTGATCAGTACAATTATCAGGGCAATGTCGATGAGCATTTCAGTGACCTTGCCCGTCAGTTTAGCCGTTTGCAAGATGCACGTACCGAACAGGGTGGTGCGGCGCTGGTGGTATATTTTGAGGGACAAAAGGTCGTCGATATTTATACCGGTAAAAAGTCTTTAACCGAAAACTGGCAACCCGATACCATGTCGCTGTGCTATTCCACAGGCAAAGGTGTGCTAGCGACATTAGCGCACATTCTGGTGAGTCAAGGTTATCTGGATTATGATCGACCGGTTGCAGGATACTGGCCTGAATTTGCACAAAAGGGTAAAGAAAATATTACTTTGGCGCATATGCTGAGTCATCAAAGCGGATTGTTTGATATCCGTAATATCATTGATGATGCCACTGAAATGGCCGACTGGTCGCATATGCTAGACCGGATTGCGGCAGCGGAACCACGTTTTCGAGTTGCAACCGATGCAGCTTATCAACCGCTGACCTTTGGCTGGCAGGTGGGTGGGGCATTAGAAAAAGCGACTGGTAAAAAACTGGGTGCACTGATGCAGGAATATCTGGTACAGCCACTACAGTTAAATGGTGCTTATTTTAGCGTACCGACGCATGAGTTAGCTCGGGTGGCCTTACCTATTTTAAAGCCTAAAATAACCAAGTCTCAAACACAGACTGAGAAAAAAACTTTGTCAAGGCAACCAAGCCTGATGGAACGAGCCTTGGTATGGAGTGGTCAGAGTCCACAGGATTTTCAGGATGCCATGATTCCCAAAGGCATGAAGAAATTTAGTTTCTTTAGTGAACAGGGTCTACAAGCGATTATTCCGTCTGCCAATGGAGTATTTACCGCAGAGAGTCTGGCAAAAATCTATGCCATGCTGGCCAGTCGTGGTGAATGGCAAGGACAGCAACTGATCTCGCAGGAGGTATTCCAGCGACTTAGTCAGGTGCAATACAAAACAAGAGATCGGGTCATGCCTTTACCGATGCACTGGCGCTTGGGTTACCACCGTGTTCTCACTTTAGGAAAAGCCTCTAAAGGTTTTGGTCATATGGGCTTTAATGGCTCTGGTGCCTGGTGTGACCCTGAACGGAATTTAAGTTTTGCCTATACGCATAATTTCCCGACAGGTTCATTAACCGGAGATTACCGTCTTTGGGGCCTGACGCAGGAAACCTTGCGCTGTGCGGATGCGGTACTGACCGGCCGCAAAGGCTGGCGCTAAATATCCCTGATTTGGGAGTTTAGCCCGTCAGACAAATATGCTATTTTGTCGCGCAGTCCATGGCTATGGTGTGAAGTAATGAAAAAAGTGCTGGTGATTCCTTTGGTCGCAAGCAGTGCGTTGTTCGGATGTCAGGATCCGAATCAGCCGGCTGCAAAAACGGTGATGGAAGCCAAAGCTCAGATTCCTGCCTGGGTCGGGAGTTATCAGGGCACGACGCCATGTATGGGATGTTTTTCAAGTTGTGAAGATTGTCCAGGCATGGCAGTGGCCTTGACCTTGAATGAAGATCAGACCTTTACTTTACAGCGTGAAAGTTTAAGTGGACATAATGAAATTGAAACGATGAGCGGGCAGATTCGGTTTCAGGATGAATCACAACAAAAGATTGAACTACTGAATGTCGATACCCGAAATCTGCTCTATGTCGATCTGAAAAAGCATGTTCTGGAAATTCGTGAAGATCAAACAGGCAAACGCTACCAGATGCAAAGTGACTTTATCCTGTTTGAATCCATCTAATTTTAAAAAAGCATCTGTTTTATATCCCTTTTTCAATGATTTTGATCAAGGGATTTTTATTCTTTATAAACCGGCATTCATTTCACTATTTCATAAAAAAACAGTATGCTTAGACCTGTAAAAAGGAGCATACATGTATCAAGTACTTGCGCGAAAATACCGTCCTCGTAATTTTAATGAATTGGTGGGGCAAAACCATGTATCACGTGCTTTAACCAGCGCGCTCGAACGTGGTCGTTTGCATCATGCCTATTTGTTTACAGGAACACGTGGTGTCGGAAAAACCACGATTGCACGTATTTTGGCGAAGTGCTTGAACTGCGAAACCGGTATTACTTCGACCCCTTGTGAGGTGTGTCCGACGTGTACCGCAGTCAATGAAGGCCGCTTTATTGATTTAATCGAAATCGATGCGGCATCCCGTACCAAGGTCGAAGATACCCGCGAGCTGCTCGACAATGTTCCTTATGCACCCACTCAAGGCCGTTTCAAGGTCTACCTGATCGATGAAGTGCACATGCTCTCCACGCATTCTTTTAATGCGCTGTTAAAGACGCTGGAAGAACCACCGGAACACGTCAAATTTCTGTTCGCAACCACTGATCCGCAAAAACTGCCGATTACCGTAATTTCTCGCTGTCTGCAATTTACTTTGCGTCCATTGGCAGTCGATGAAATTACCGAACATCTGGGCCATATTCTCAGCAAAGAAAGCATTCAGTCTGATCAGGATGCCATCTGGCAGATTGCTGAATCTGCTCAAGGTTCATTACGTGATGCCTTGTCGTTGACCGATCAGGCAATTGCCTATGGTCAGGGAGCGATTCAGCATCAGGATGTTAAAGACATGCTGGGGCTGATTGACCGGACCATTATTTATGACCTGATTCTGGCGATTCACCAGAACCAGAAAGCGCATGTCAGTCAGTTATTGCTACAGTTCCGTCAGCAAGCTCTGGATGTGTCACTGGTGCTCGACCAGTTGATTTCGACGTTGCATGAACTGGCTTTATTGCAGTACCTGCCAGATCTGAGCCTGAAATATAGTGCTGAGATCAATCAAAAGATCATGCAATTATCCGGTTTGATTTCTGCTCAGGATCTGCAACTATATTATCAAATTGCTTGTAAGGGTCGTGCCGATTTACAGCTTGCAGTTACGCAGGAACAAGGCTTTGAGATGACGGTGTTACGCTTGCTGGCATTCCGTCCTTTACAGCCAAGTGAAATTCCAGTGATGCAGGAGACTGCACCGCAACAGGCAGCAACCAGTACAACACGCCTACAGCAGCCCGTTCAGACACAACTTCAATCTGAGTCCGTAGAAACACAATCATTGGAGGCAGAACCGGTATTTGATGATTTCTCTCTGGACGATGGGGCAGATGAGGAGATTGATGCCTCATCAACGGCTGAGCCTTCTTCGGATGATTTTCTCGATGAAGAAGAGCCAATCAGCATCAATGCACCTGAACCTGTCCAGCCTGTAGCAACTCAAACAGTGCTTGAAGAAGTGCGGTCTAGTGATCAAATTGTTTTTGATCCAAATGACGACAAAGGCTTATTTGGTTTTGATGAAATCGAGAGTACTCCAGAAGCACCGGCTACCAGCAACAGTTCGGATGATTTTCTGCTTGAAGAGTTTATTCCTGCAGATGCTGTCATTCCTACCGAGCCAGCACAAAACATCATGTGTGCTGACGAGGAATTTAGTCTTGCTGTACCGGAATTAGAACTTTCACAGGAATCGATTGCTCAGCCTGCTCTTGAAAATACAGCTCCGGTTCAGCCAGTCGCAGAGATAGCTTTTCCGGAAGACATTTCCCAAGATGTAAATAAGCAGAATCTGATGCCACAGGATATTTTAAAAATACCTGAGCAAACCTTAGAAGGCGAGTGGAGCGTAGAAAAATGGGAATACTGGTTCCGTAACAGCCAGCTTTCTCCAGCGGTACAGGAACTGGCGCAATATGGCATCATGACTGGCCAGATGAATGGCGAATCCGTTTTCCATATCCCTGAACAGTACCAGCAGTTGTTGACCCAGTTGCAACATCATCTGGAAGCTGCTTTGCAACAGCAATGGCCGCAAACTAACTTCCAGGTGAAATTTGAAAATGTGGATCAGTTAACGCCATATATCATGCAGCATCAGCGTAAGGAACGTGCCTTTAAACGTGCCGAAGAATTGTTACATGCTGAACCGGCAGTACGCGATCTGCTACAGCAGTTTGACGGTGAACTGCAAAATATCCAACTGAAATAGGCTGGATTTTAAGTCACAACAAATTGAGATAAAGCATCCCGCATTTCAACTGGAATCGGGGTGCTTTTTCGTGTCTCACGATCGACAAATACATGAACAAAATTGCCTTGCGCAGCGGCTGTATCCGAGTTGCGTTTAAAAATAGCCAGATCATAGCTGAGCGATGAATTTCCCATACTTTCAATGGCCACGCCCACTTCAATAATTTCCGGATAAGACAGTTCCTGATTGAACTGACAGTTGGAGCTGACGACCAGTCCAATCATCGGGGAGTACTTAGGATCAAAATCAGCCTCCTGAATCAGCAGGGCATTGGCTGCGGTATCAAAATAACTGTAATAAGTCACATTGTTGACATGGCCGTATAGATCATTGTCTGCCCATCGGGTTTGAATGGGCAGGAAAAAAGTATAGTGTTCGCGCTGTTTGATCGTGGCTTTCATTATTATTAATTCCTCAGCTATTCAGGCTTAGGTAGAAATTGGTCTAGGCATAGATCGCCTGATAAATCTGATAAGCATCCTCCACCTTGAGTTCACGTGGATTATTCTGCAACAGCCGGCTTTGTTGCATTGCATCTTCTGCCATGACCTGCAGCATATGTTCTGGAACATTCAACTGATTTAGTTTTAGAGTTAAACCGCTTTGCATCAGATGATTATTAAAATGATCAATAAACAGATCGGTCAGGCCATCATGGCAACCTTTACTACGGGGATCCAGCCAGGTCATCAATTCCGCATAGAGCTGTTTGGCCGCTGGCGCATTAAACTTTAATACTTCAGTTAGAACCAGTGCATTGCTATGCCCATGCGAGAGATGAAAATGTCCACCCAGTGGATAAGCCAGCGCATGTACGGCGGCGACTGGTGCATTGGCAAAGGCTTGTCCGGCCAGCATGGAACCGACCAGCATATTTTGGCGGGCATCTAAATCATGACCGTCTTGCAGTACACGTTGCAGATTGGCATTCAGTAATCTTAAGGCCTGTTTGGCCAGCATATCCGAATAAGGGTTTTTCTTGTGTTTTGAGGTATAGGCTTCAATGGCATGTACCATAGCATCAATGCCGGTGGCGGCAGTGATCTGTGCTGGAAGATTTTGGGTAAAGGTTGCATCCAGAATGGCAACATCTGCATAGAGAATGGGCGCGACAATGCCGGTCTTGGTCGTTTCACCTGTGGTGACAATCGAAATCGGCGTCACTTCTGAACCTGTTCCAGCCGTGGTCGGTACCAGAATTAAAGCTAAACGCGGTCCGGTAGCATTATCAACGCCATACAGATCGGACAGTGTCTGATGCTGCTCAGGATGTGCCAGAATCGCGATTAGTTTGGCCACATCCATTGAGCTGCCACCACCAAAGCCTAGCACCACATCAATATTTTCCTGTTTTGCAAAAGCCGCCGCTTCAAGCACCACGGTATCGGGTGGATCAGCTTGAACATCCGCATAAATCACATAATCCAGACCTGCAGATTCAATAATATCCAGAAGCGGCAGATGTAATTGCTGCTTTAGCATCCCCGGATCAGTCACCAGCAGAAGACGTTGATAGCGGCCATTTTTTAGAATTTTAAATAATTCCTGAATCGTGCCTAGTCCGGCAATGATATTGGGGACGGTTTGAAACTGAAAACGATTCATGGCGATATCCTTGATTTTTTTATTGCAAATACGAGATTATTCTATGGTTGTAAGATAGGAATCAGTATATAAATAACTTAACATAAGAATCCTTAAAATAAAGTAGCTCTGAGGTTGTTTATGTCATCCAGAACGCCATACAAGGTGTTATGTGTTTGTTTGGGAAATATTTGCCGCTCTCCCACGGCAGAAGTTGTACTCAGACATTATTGTGATGAACAGCAACTGAACATTGTGATCGACTCTGCCGGGACCAGTAATTATCATCCGGGCAAGGCACCGGACTTGCGTAGCCAGAAGCATGCACTAAAACGTGGCTATGATCTTTCAGCACTTCGCGCACGTCAACTTATTCCGCATGATTTTATTGATTATGATCTGATTCTGGCGATGGATCTGGAGAATTTATCCAATATCCAGAACATACAGCGTCTGGCAGAAACTCAGTTTGGTCATGTACGTGCACGCGTGGCATTGATGAGTGAGCATGACCAGATCTATCCAAAACAGGCTTTACCCGATCCCTATTATGGCGAAGCGGATGGCTTTGAGCGGGTGCTTGATCAGTGTGAGTCCAGCAGCCAGGCCTGGATTGAAATTTTTAAACAGAATTTACATAAGGTTTAAGCGATGCAGATTCAAACTCAGGTTCAACTTAAACCTTTTAATACCTTAAATTTAGAAGCAGTTGCTTCGCACTATGCCCAAATTCAGTCCACTGCTGATTTGCTAGCTGCACTGGATTTTGCGGCACAGCAGCAACTCAATGTGCTGATCCTGTCAGGCGGTAGCAATATGTTGTTGCCGGAGCAGATTGATGCGCTGGTTCTGCATATGGATATTCAAGGCATTGAAATGCTGGATGCTAATGATCAATCGCAACGTTTACGTGTAGGCGGTGGGCAGGGCTGGCATGACTTCGTGCTCTGGACCACGGCACAAAGTTTATATGGCCTACAGAATCTAGCTTTAATTCCGGGTCGGGTCGGTGCATCGCCAGTACAGAATATTGGCGCTTATGGTGTCGAAGTCGGAGAATTCATCGATTCTGTTGAGGTCTATGACCGACAATTGAAACAGTTTGCTTCGATTCAGGCAGCAGATTGCCAGTTTGCCTATCGGCATAGTATTTTTAAAGATAATCCTAACCGTTATGTGATTACCCATGTGACTTTTAGATTACTTAAACAGCCAGATTTGAAACTGAATTATGGTGATCTGAAGACTGAGGTCGGTGATCAGCTCACAGCAGAAAACCTGCAGCAACAGGTCATCCAGATTCGCCAGAGCAAATTACCTGATCCGCAAGAATTTCCCAACGTGGGCAGCTTCTTTAAAAATCCGGTGGTTGATCAGGCGGTCTTTGACCAAATTGCTGTATCTTTCCCGAATTTACCCCATTACCAGCAAGCCAATGCTCAAGTTAAACTGGCAGCGGGCTGGCTGATTGATCAGGCGGGCTGGAAAGGCAAACAGTTGGGGCCTGTCGGCATGTTCCACAAACAGGCGCTGGTGTTGGTGAATTATGGTCAAGCATCTCTCACAGATGTCCGTGAAACTTATCGTGCGGTACAGCAATCGGTTTGGGAGAAATTTAGTCTAATGCTGGAACCTGAACCTGTATTGTTCGATAAAAATGGCTTGATCCGTTCTCATCAGGAAGAGGAATAACATGAAAAACACCCATTGGATGGTACGTTTGCTACAAATTGTCACTGGACTGTTTGTGCTATGCGGCTGTCTACTGGTGTTGGTTTATACGCCTTTTTACTCAAAAATGATCGTCAAGGGCTTAAACCAGTTTGTCTCCTTAGAGCTAAATGAAGTCGCGGCCCAAAGCCAGAAAATGGCAGCGCTCAGTGAACATGAAAATCTGGAACCTGGCTCTGATTTGTGGATTGCCCGTCAGGCTTATTTAAAGGTCATGGAACAGGATATCCAGCAAAATAATTCTGCCAACCTGATGCTGATTCAGGCACGTTATAAAGCCCTGCAGCAAGTAATTGAAGAATATCAACGCGAGCAGCAAGATCAAAAAGCAGAGCAAAGTCCGCCCGCTCAAGTGCCGTTATTGTCCTCACAGGAAGATGCAGAACCAGTCGATCCGACAGCGAATGTCCGGGAACTACTGGAGTGGGACAGTAGTGAAAATAAGGAACGCATTGAGCAATATATGGAGTTTCTGACGACGCATCCACTTGAGCAGGGTGAAGCCAGTTCGGTACAGGAAACTGATGGAGAGGAAATCCAGCAGGACTTGGCTTTACTACAAGAGCAACAGCAGGCTAAACCGGCGAATAGCTCCCAGCCTTATGCCATTGTGGTATTGGGTGGTGGCTTAACCCTAGATGACCAAGGCAAAGAGATCATCGTCAATAACTATACGCGACTACGGCTGGAAACTACGCTGGCAGTAGAGAAACATTACCAGTTGCCGATTGTTTTGAGTGGGGTCGAAGCGCCGTATATGCAGCGCTGGTTAAAAAATCATGGTGTCGATGCCAAATTACTGGAAGATCGCAGCATGAACACCTGTGAAAATACCCGTTTCAGTTCATTATTATTACAAAAGAAAGGTGGAGCGCCTACAGTGATTCTGATTACGGATCGTTATCATATGCCGCGTACCCGCCGTTTATTTGCGTTAAATGGCATACAAACCATTCCGGTAGAAGCGCCGATGCCAACGCCATTGACACGATGGCGTCCAAGTGCACAAAATTATGATCACAGTCGTCGTGCCAATTATGAAATGTTGGCGACCATGCGCGATATGTGGTTTGGATCCAGTGACTGTCGGGAGGTGCCATAATGTCTGATATCCCATTTTTAAATCCCACCATTCTGAAACAGCTGGATTTACCCATTCCGAGTCGGGATGTTACGCCTCAACTCTTGCCACCTTTAAACCTGAATCGTAGTGATGAACCGCCGATTGATCTGCAGTCCTATCGAAAGCTTTATGGTTTTGATTTACTGGACTGCAAACACTGGCAGGGCTATGTACAGATGCCATTATTCAAGTTGCATGTACAGGTGTTTGAACCGAATCTGGAAAATACCCGCTTTGACAAGATTCAGGGAACTGCTTTTCTGTTGCATGGTTATCTGGAACATAGCGGCATTTATCAGCCGATTGTCAAAGAGCTTTTAGAACAGGGTTTTAGTGTGTTGACCTATGATCTGCCTGGACATGGTCTGAGTGATGGTTCACCTGCCAGCATTCAGAATTTTGATCATTATCAGCAGGTTTTGCATGCCGTACATCGTTATGTGCAACATGCCTCACAATTACCGAAACCTTGGGTTGGCATCGGGCAGAGTACCGGCGGTGCGATCTGGATGCACCATTTACTGGAATTTGCAGAACGTCGTGAAAATCCTTTTGTTGAGCGGGTCTTGCTATTATCACCATTGATTCGTCCCGCCAAAACTGCCTGGTGGCATAATTCGGTCGGATTGGGCATTATTAGCCGAATCAAACGTGAAGTTCCCCGGCATTTCAGACGCAATAATCATAATCCGGAGTTTCTGCGTTTTATCCGGCTTAAAGATCCATTACAACCGCGAATGATGGGCATGGACTGGATTTTAGCGATGTCACGCTGGATGCTGGAAATGGAAGCGCGTCCGGCTTGTCGTATTCCAGTCTGGCTAGCACAGGGTGCACAGGATCAGACTGTGGACTGGCGTTATAATATCGAATTTATCCGACGTAAATTCAGACTCCAGACTTTGCTTATGCTAGAAGAGGGTTCGCATCAGTTAATCAATGAGCGTGCTGATATTCGTGCTGCATTGACGGGTTTGATTCCTGCCTTTCTGCATGCACACGGCAGCAAAACTTATTATTAATAGATTGAAAATTTAATATTTAAAAAGGCGTTTATGAAAACGCCTTTTTTAGTTCTAATGCTATTGATTTAAAATTTTTCTAATTGGGCCAAATTCCACATCCGGAAGTAGAAGTTCTCCTCATCCTTATTTTCACAGGACAATAATTCACCTTCTTTGAGCCAAAAATGAATCTGCGCAAAGTTCTTTATTTCGTGATTATTCACGCGTTGTGCCAGATGATGCGCCTTAATAGCGGAAGGGTGTTTGAGACCTGCGGAAGCTATTAGTTCAGACAGGGCATGTAAGGTGTTTTTATGAAAATGAAACACCCGTTCGGCCTTGGTCGGCACATGTAAGGCTTTCTGGCGATCTTTGTCTTGGGTGGTGACTCCGACAGGGCATTGATTGGTATGACAACTTTGTGCCTGAATACAGCCCACTGCAAACATAAAACCACGGGCAGAGTTCACCCAATCCGCACCAATGGCAAGCGTGCTGGCAATATCGAATGCACTAATTATTTTACCACTTGCACCAATTTTGATCTTATCTCTCAAACCTGCACCAACAAGGGTGTTGTGTACAAACAGCAAACCTTCTCTTAAAGGCGCACCGACATAGTCAATTAATTCAATCGGTGCAGCGCCGGTTCCACCTTCAGAGCCATCAACCACAATAAAATCTGGATAAATCTGGGTATGTAACATGGCTTTGACCAGGCTCATAAACTGCCATGGTTGGCCCAGACATAGCTTAAATCCGACTGGTTTTCCGTTGGAAAGTTCACGTAATTTTTGTATGAAATGCATCATTTCAATCGGTGTGCTAAATGCCGGATGACTCGAAGGTGAAACACAATCATGATCACGGCTGATGCCTCGAATTTGGGCAATTTCTTCCGAAATTTTACTTTTAGGTAAAATACCGCCGTGGCCAGGTTTTGCGCCTTGCGAAAGCTTGATTTCAATCATCTTCACTTGGGGTAATTTGGCTTGTGCAGCAAAACGTTCCGGATCGAATTGTCCATCTAAAGTACGGCAGCCAAAATAACCGCTGCCAATCTCCCAGACCAGATCACCGCCATATTCCAGATGGTAGGGACTGATACTGCCTTCTCCAGTATCATGGAAAAAATCACCTTTTTGAGCGCCGAGATTAAGGGCTCGTATCGCGTTGGCACTCATGCTGCCAAAGCTCATGGCTGAAATATTTAAAATAGAAGCTGAAAAGGGCTGGGTACATTGCTCATTTCCAATCAGGATGCGAAAAGTCTGCGGATCGGCAACTTTACAGGGTGTAATGGAATGACTTACAAAGCGGTAATTATCTTCATAGACATTCAGAATCGAGCCGAAAGGTTTATCTGAATTTTCATTTTTTGCCCGCTGATACACCAGACTGCGTTGCATACGGGAAAAAGGCAGTGCATCCCGGTCGGCTTCAATAAAATACTGACGAATCTCCGGACGGAATTCTTCAAAGATAAAGCGGAAATGTCCCATGATGGGGTAATTTTTCAGAATGGAATGCTTATTTTGCAGTACATCATACAAACCCAGCAAACTCAGCAGAATACTCAGGATCCATAGGGTATTCACTAAGGTTTGTGGAATAAAATAATAGATATAACGCGGCGAATAACCGATATGGAATGTGGTAAAAATCACTGCAATCAGAATGCAGGCAAACCAGACTGAATGGCGGGAAAAGAAAGTATTGAGCAGCTTGTGACGTACTAATTGAGCAGGGTTAGCCATTGTAAAATTAAGTCCCTATTTCTACTTCTATAGGGCTTTATGATGTGCAGAGCGAGGTATCTTATACAAGCAGAGAATTGTTATTCGATTTTATAAACTTGCCGAAAATACTATTAAGCCAGGCAATGAATCAGCAGCAATTACAGATAAATTTTTCGGAAAAAGTCCTATAGAAAAAATCTGCAAAAGACATGCATTCTATTTATTTCACAAGTAAGGCGGATGACTTTATAGTTGGTTTATTCACTACATAGGAGTCTTAAACCATGACCAAAAAATCTATTCGCTTTAATAATGCTGAGCTGGCTTGCTCATGTCTCAGTCATTTTTAAATATTGATGTTTCATCCAAGCTGCATTTCGGGGTGTCAAAGAAAAGCAGCTTGGCACAGCGGCAGATCACCACAATAATCATAAAAAGATAAGCATAATTCTCCAGTCCCCAATTTGGGGATTTTTTTATTCCGGAATACATAAAAGAATCTGCATGAAGCCTGTGTGATTAAGGGTTTTCCTCATCCAGTTGAGCGACTGCATTGGCTACAATACTCGGTTCAATATGTTTAATCTTTTTACCAAAGCTGCGTAACCACCAGACCAGTTGGGAGGTAAATGGCACGGTAGCTGTGATCAGCGACATGCCATTGTCCATTTTTTCAATCTTCTGGTCTTTGCTGAGCTGGCTTTCCTCAAAGTAATGCGCATCCGACTCTGACATGCTGAGTTTTAGCGTGACATTTTCGGTAGGATGGTTGAAGTCGACACGGAAGCCTAAGGCACCAGAATCAATATACTCATCAATATCGAAATTGACCGGATGCAAGGCGCGTGAATTCAGCACGACAGCCGATTTAAAGCGGTGCAGGGCAAAGGTCTGGATATCCGATTTGTCATGACGGGTACACACCAGATAGATGATTGACCCTTTTTGTACCAATGCCAGAGGATTGAGAATATAGGTCTTTTCTTCGCTATTATGACCGCGGCCCTGATACACACATTCCAGTTGTTTGTCCTGTAACAGACCTTCGTACACTGCTTGCTGCGCGGCCTTATCTACCACAGGGGGAATCAGGGGTTGGGTGGCCGGAACAATGCGTACGCGGTTAATCCATTGCCGGACATTGTTCTGGGAAGAAAGACTGCGTCGTGCCAGATCAAACCACGGATTCATTTCCTCGATCAGGCTCGGTGGCAGCAGATGTTTTAAATGTTCTTCGACCATCATGAAAGTGACCGCTTGCGAGCTGGTCATATGCGGCAAACTTTGCAGCGGCGCATCTGAACGCCAACGCCAGCCTTGAGGTGTGGTTTTACTGCTTTCAATGGGAAAGCGTTGCGCAATCTGATTCAGGTCACGCTGAATGGTACGCAGACTGATATCGATGCCTTCGCGATTGAGGATTTCCTGTAATTCACGTGTTCCCATCCATTTGCCGGTAGAAAGACGCGACAAAATTTGCCATTGGCGATACAGACTGTTTGAAGTTTCTTTTTCTTGTGCTGACATAATTTATTTTGCTGGCAATAAAGAAGAGGGAATCTAGGCTTAGCTTAACACAATAAAAAAACTCTGATTTTTTCGCAAGTCCCTCTGTGCAACATTTGTCCTACAATTCTAAAACAACTTGGTCGAAAATGGCATTGAGTTCAAAGGGCATTTATTAGATTAATGGTAATTGGAATACAGATGTCATGGCATGGATATTGCTTTGATTTAATTATAATAGATGATAATACGGGGGTTTGTATGCTTAAAGGAAATCAGGATACAAATGTGATTGAAACAATTGATAAATTTACTTCCCAAAATATTGGAAAAAATTTTATAGACACTAAAACTACAGCGGTATCTACTACAACAAATCCACAACTTTTATTGCAGCAGTTATCTTCGAAGTTCTTTAATGAAATGCAGGATGAGCATGTGCTGTCCAGTCAGGCAGGTCAAAGGCTGGAAGAATGGTTATCGCAACATACGCTGGATGAACTCAATGCACTGAATCAGGTAGCAAAAGAACATTTTTTACATCACGGTATTACCTTTACCGTTTATGGCGATGAAGAAGGTGTAGAGCGCACCATTCCCTACGACATCATTCCGCGAGTCATAGACCGGAAACAGTGGAATATGGTGGCTTTAGGTTCGGCACAACGGGTACGGGCGCTAAATTTATTCTTACATGATATTTATCATCAACAGGACATTTTAAAAGCCAATATCATTCCTGAGTTGCAGATTTTAACTCATGAGGCCTATCAGCCGCATATGTATCAACATAGCTTGAAAGGTGGGATTTATAGCCAGATTAGTGGAATCGATGTGATCCGTGATTCCAAGGGCGAGTTTTATGTCTTAGAAGATAATCTCAGAACGCCATCTGGCGTGTCTTATATGCTGGAATGCCGCAAGATCAGTGAAAAACTCATGCCAAAAGTATTCGAGCAGTCCAAGATTGCCGAAATCGAGCAATATCCACAATTATTGAAAGAAATCCTGATCGAAAATGCCTACGTCGACAAGCCATTTGTCGTGGTGCTGACCCCAGGACGTTTTAATAGCGCTTACTATGAACATGCCTTCCTTGCAAGGGAGATGGATGTACCATTGGTAACATCACGTGACCTTTTTGTTGATGACTCGAAGGTTTATGTAAAAACCATACGTGGTCGCCAACGAGTCGATGTTATTTATAGACGGGTCGATGATGCGTTTCTTGATCCTTTATGCTTTAAACCGGATAGCACTTTGGGTGTCGCTGGCTTGATGTCAGCTTATTTGCAAAATAATGTTGTGATTGCCAATGCACCGGGAACCGGTGTGGCAGATGACAAATCGGTTTATCCATATGTCGACAAAATGATTCGTTTTTATTTGGGCGAGCAGCCAATTCTAAAAAATGTTCCGACTTATCAATGTCGTAATTCTGAAGAATTAGACTATGTCGTGGCTCATTTGGATCAGCTGGTGGTGAAAGAAGCGCAGGGTTCGGGCGGTTATGGCATGCTCATTGGACCACAAGCGTCTAAACAGCAAATTGAAACTTTCAGGGAGAAAATTTTAGCTGCGCCGCATTTATATATTGCGCAGCCAACTTTGGACTTATCGGTTAGTCCGACTTTGACCAATTTTGGTATTGCTGAACGTCATATCGACTTACGCCCATTTGTATTAAGTTCGCCTTATCGTACTGAAATCGTACAGGGTGGCTTGACACGTGTGGCGATGCAACCCGGCTCACTGGTGGTGAATTCATCACAAGGTGGCGGTATCAAAGATACCTGGGTAGTCGACAATTTACATTCATAAGATTCCAAAGAAGGAAAATGTCATGGTTTTGCTGAATAGCAATGCGCAACATATTTTTTGGTTAGGGCGTTATTTATCTCGCACTCATTTTTTATGTGCGCACTTTCCATTTTTAGAAGACGAAGCGGCAGTGGCATATGCCCATGCTTTCTGTTTACCTGCCTTTGATGCCAGTTCCTTAAATGAGCTGGTACTTGATCCTACGCAAGTGGCGTCTTTTAGCCAGCAGTTTAAAGTGGCCAAAGACAATATTCAGGAATTGCGTGGGGTGCTGTCTGCTTCAGGCTATGCAGAACTGATGAAACTGATCAAAACCGCTGATAAAAATGCCGGTTATATCTGTGAAGTGGTAACGGAATGTGAAGATATTCTGGAAGCAGAATCTTCCGATATCTTTCTGTTTTTCAGTTTAGGGCAATGTGTAGAACAGCTCGATCACCAGTTACGCCTGGGTGAAGAAACCAGTACTACACTGTGCAAGATTGATTATGTGGTCAGAATTCTCGTAGAAATGGGCTGGGATGATCTGGAACAGTACTGGGAGCAGTTACGTACAGAGCCGAATCGAATCCAGTTCTATCAGTTTAGCGACCATATTCATCAACTGTTTGAGGCAGATGTATGAAATTGATGGTGAATCACCAAACGCACTATATGTACACGGCCGAGGTGAGGAACAGTATTCAGTACATTAAAATGATGCCTTCGAGCAATGCGCATCAGCGGGTTCATTCTTGGGATATCAGTGTACCGGGTAATAAAGAAATCCGGAAAGATGCATTTCATAATCTGTGGATGACCTGTAGCCAGCGGGAGCCTTATCATTCCCTGACCATCATGGCGCAAGGGATTGTTGAGCTGAATCCTGCGCATCAGAGTGGACTGAATGATTTAATCAATCCCAATCTTTTTCTACAGCCGACCGAATCAACACAATGTAATGCAGCAATGAAAGATTTTGCACAACGTCATGTTCCTGCATTAACCCGTCAGCATTTGATCGGACTGGCGCAGGCCTTGCTGGAACATGTGCCTTATATTTCCAACAGTACTTCAGTGCAAGGCTCTGCAATAGATGCCTTTGAGTTCAGACAGGGCGTCTGTCAGGACCATAGTCATATTTTCATTGCCATGTGCAAATATTTAGGTTTACCTGCACGCTATGTTTCTGGTTATTTATATGCACAAAATGCTTCGCATCTGGCCAGTCACGCTTGGGCAGAGGTGTTTGTAGACCAGACATGGTATTGTTTTGATGTCAGTAATCTGTTGTTTACTCCAAGTTCACATGTTTATGTGGCGATTGGGCGGGATTACTGGGATGTGGCACCAGTACGCGGTGTCAGAGAAAAGGGCGGTGTGGAATCTATGCATTCCATCGTTCAAGTGCTAGGATGTTAATAAGGACGAATGAATGACGTATTGTTGTGCACTACGTTTAGAGCAAGGTATGCTTTTTATCAGTGATACCCGGACCAATGCCGGAGTAGACCACATTTCTGTATTTCGAAAGTTGTATACCTTTGGTATTCCCGGGGAACGTATGATCGTCATCCAGGCATCCGGAAATCTGGCAACAACACAAGCAGTAATTGGGCATATCAAAAATCAGCTCGAACTCAAGCAGGAACCCAATATCTTGAGTCTGCACACCATGTTTGATGTCGCTGAGCTGGTGGGTAGTATGCTGAAGAAAGTGATTGCCAATGTTACGAGCGATATTTCGGAACAAAGTAATTATTATTGTAATCTGCTGGTCGGTGGGCAGCTTAAAGATCAGGATATGCAGCTTTATCATGTCTATCCGCAAGGCAATTTTATCTGTGCCACACGTGATACGCCGTATTTCCAGATTGGCGAAAGTAAATATGGCAAGCCAATCCTGGATCGTGCGCTGACTTATGATATGCCGCTGGATGAAGCTTTGCGCTGTTCCCTGATTTCATTTGCATCAACCCTACGTTCCAATGTATCGGTCGGCATGCCACTCGATGTGCTGGTCTATAAAAAAGACAGTCTGATCATGCCACGAGGCAAGCGTATTGCCGAAGATGATGAGTATTTCACGGCAATCAGCCGGCAATGGTCAGAGACCTTGAAAAAAGGATTGGCAGAACTTCCAGTTCCCTCTAATGAGTATTTCTTATAAAAACCTATCGTGAGTCAGGTTTTTCGCGTACAGTGTTAACTTCTATGCGGTTCAGCATAATAAAAATAGAGAAGTTAGCGCATGTACCAATTTTGTTACGCCAGTAAAAGTACTTCTCCCAAAACTGACTTACTCGAAGATTTGGCGAATATCCTGAAAGAAGCTCGTGATTTTAATTACCAGCATCAAGTGACAGGTGTACTGTATTTCGCAGATGGGCATTTTTTTCAATGTCTGGAAGGTGAATGTCTTACTTTAAAGAGTCTGCTGGTGGAGCGACTGAATAAAGATCCACGCCATCAGGATATTAAATTATTTGAGACCAAGGAAATTGAATATCCAAGTTTCCCGGACTGGTCCATGAAATATATTTCCAAACGCAGTCAGATCCAGCAATTCTGTCGGGAAATGGGATTTGATGACTTTAATCCTTTTGCCTTTCAGCAAAGCCATGTCGATGCCTTATTAATGCAATTATGCATAGAACAGGGCGAAGAACAAAAGTCAGCCTAAAGAAAAAGCCTAACCTATGTTGTAATGCCAGTCAGTTAAGAAATTGACTGGCATTTTCTTGGGTATTTCTGCGGTTTTCCTTTCACAACTCGTGGGCAACTTCTAACCCTTCTCTCAGGCAAAACATACCTCCTCGATTT
>SPVA01000022.1 GCA_013530545.1 Acinetobacter lwoffii | reverse complement strand
TATCGTTGGCAGAAGAAATTATTTAGACCAGTTATCAAAAACTTCATTGATGACTTTATTCTCGATAAAAATCATCTGCTACCACAGAGAATCTATAAATAATAGTGCGTAAGTCCTATTTAATTCAAAATAATGGTTTTTCTATGAATAGCAATTTATAAGAAAGACTCTAACCCCTTAATTCAATCTGTGTACGTTGTTCTAAGCCTTGCACCGCAGCGGAGAAATCCAACTGGCTGGCCTGTGGCTTGGCAATCTGCTGGAACTGTTGTTGCACCAATGACATCACTGATAAATCCAGTTGCTGCTGTTGCACCAGTTCCAAAGCAATACCAATATCTTTCTGCAATAAATCCAGCGCAAAGGTTTTATGAAACTCACGGCTTAAAACCCGCTGTGCCATGATATTTTCTGACATGCTGCTTTTACCACTGGAATGATTAATACAGTTCAACGCACTGCTTAAATCAACTCCCTGCCCTTTCAGTACAGTCAAACCTTCAGCCAGTGCCCATAAATGGGTCGCCATCAAAGTATTATTAACGGCTTTCACTGCAAAACCAGAACCGCTTTCTCCCACATACTCAATCAAGCCAGCAAAAGCAGCAATGATCGGTTTAGCTTGTTCAAAGGCAGCTTCATTTCCTCCCACCATCACGGTTAAAGTACCTTTTTCTGCCCCAACAGTCTGACCGGATACTGGAGCATCCAGATAATAACTTCCCTGTTGCTCCAATCGTTTTGCCAGTTTTTGTGCCGATTCCGGCACACCGCTGGTACAGTCAATCCAGATTGCACCGGGTTTAGGTGGATATGCGGTAATTAATGCTTCCACATCCTGACTGGTCGGCAAACAGGAAAAGATAAAGTCGGCTTGAACCGCCTGTTCAATACCCACTGCCAGAGTCCTGAAAGATTGAGCATGATCTAGCGCTTTATGTTCAGTCCGGTTCCAGACCCAAACCAGGTGTCCGAGGTTTGGCAAATGGGAGGCCATATGCCACCCCATTGCCCCGAGTCCTAAAAATGCAATTGTTTGACTCAAAAAATACTCCTCATATTAAGCGACTGGCTTAACCTCAACTTCTGTTGCGGTCGATGCAGATTCAGGCATTTCTTTATCTTCACCACGATTCAGGAACAGATTGAGTAAAATCGCTGCCAATGTCGCAGTACCGATACCACCCAGATCAAAACCACCGATCTGCAAGCTATAGTTCCCTGTCCCCATAATCAGACACACCGCACCAATGATTAGGGTACTGTTCTTGGTAAAATCAACATGGTTGTCTACCCAGATTTTGGCACCCGCCACAGTAATCAACCCGAAGACCACAATCGATGCGCCACCCAATAAAGCTACTGGAATGGTACTGATCACCGCGCCAAATTTCGGAGAAAGGCCCATTAAAATGGCGAAAATACCTGCAAAGATAAACACGGTGGTTGCATACACTTTGGTCACTGCCATCACACCGATATTTTCAGCATAAGTCGTCATTCCGGTACCGCCGACAGAAGCAGATAGTGAAGTACAGATACCATCTGCAAAGAAACCGCGTCCCATATACGGCGACAGATTTTTACCAGTCATTGCGGATACCGCTTTAAAGTGTCCCAGATTTTCCGCAACCAGAATAATGGCCACCGGTGCAATCATCAGCATGGCATTCATTTCAAAGACCGGATTCTGGAAATTTGGCAAACCAAACCATGCCGCTTCACTGACTTTGCTGAAATCAATCGCAGGTCCGAAGCCCATTACATTAGTGAACAGGAAATAAATCAGATAGGAAGACAATAAGCCCAATAACAGCAGTAAACGGCGCACCATCCCCTTGGTAAACACAGCAATCACACTGATACAGAGAATGGTGACCAACGCCATCCAGGAATCAAACTGGTTGGCTGAGACACTTTTGATCGCGACAGGTGCCAGATTCAAGCCGATAATCATCACGATGACGCCCGTGACCACGGGTGGCATTAGCTTTTCAATCCATGCGGTACCGGTTTTCATGACCAGCAGGCCAATCAAGGCATAAACAATACCGCAGGCAATGGTTCCCCCAAGTGCCAGCCCGATATTTGCATTCACCCCCGCCCCGGAGTAGCCTGTGACCGCCACCACGGCGCCAATAAAGGCAAAACTGGATCCCAGATAACTTGGCAATCGACCGCCAGTGATCAGGAAAAATAAAATGGTACCAATCCCGGTAATAAAAATCGTGAGATTGGGATCAAACCCCATTAAAAGTGGCGCCAGCACGGTTGCCCCAAACATCGCAAACACATGCTGTAAACCGAGAATAATACTTTTCCCAGCCGGCAGATATTCATCTGTCTGAACAGGCTTAAATTTTGGAAACCACGTTTCTTTTTCTTGCATGAGCTTCCCCTCCTTGATTAGGACTGAATTGATTTAGCACATTTTGTGTGGCTCACAGTAAGAACGGTTAAAGTACATCAACGCATTGCCTTGACGCTGGCACATGGCTTTCACTTCACAGATCAGCACGTCATGACTGCCTACAGATAAATATTGGACCACCTCGCAGTCGAAACTGACCAAGGCATCCTCAAGTACAGGTGACTGGGTCACCAAGGTTTTCCAGTCCCCCTGACTGAAACGCTCTGCCATCGGTGTTTTTCCACCAAACAGATTGGATAGATGCTGCTGATGTGAGGCTAGGGTATTCACACACAACACCTGATTATTTTTAAAAGTCTCATAAACTGAGGATGAACGGTTCAGGCAGACCAGCAAGGTCGGTGGCGTATCTGTCACACTACAGACCGCTGATGCTGTAAATCCTGCCATTCCCGCCGCACCTTGTGTGGTAATCACATTCACCGCAGCGCCCAGATTAGACATGCCCTGACGGAAAATCTGCTGATCGATCTGGGTAAATACTTCAGTTGCGGTTTCAGTCTTTAAAACCTTATTTAATGCACTGTTTTCTGCAACCGCTTCCGTGATGATTTTAGACAATTTGGCATTCATGCTGTTCCCCCCGCCCCAAGTCAGTTTTCAGTGACAGACTTAGGGCTGATATAGATGAGATTGAATCAGGTGGTTCGACTTATACATGGGCAATCGAGGCGATTTCGACCAGCGCATGAGGTTTGACCAAACCCGTCTGTACGCAATATCGTGCCGGTTTATCTCCCGGGAAATACTCTGCATAAACGGCATTAATCGCTGCATAATCTGCCCAATCTTTGACAAATACATGATTGAAAGTCACATCGTCCATGCTGCCACCGGCTTCTTCAATGACGCGCTTGATGGTTTCCAGAATATGACGAGTCTGTGCTGCTGCATCGCCGACATGCACGATGTTATTATTTTCATCAAAGGCCAATGTGCCTGACACATAGACAATATTGTCTGCCTTGGTTGCCGGTACAAACGGCGCTAACGGTTTTGAAGTTCCTGCTGGAATAATGACTTCTTTAGGCATACTGTTTTTTCCTTAATCCTGATCTTTAATTTTTTAGGCACTTTCAGCCAATTTAGTTTCTTTAAGTGATTCACTTTCTTTTTGAAAGGTTTCGACAAAATTTGCGGTATCGGATACCCAGCCAAAGAAGGTCTTGATGTTATACAGACTGGCTTCATGGGCTTCGACTGGCCCGGCCTGATGGCATGCATCTGCAAGTGCCACACCAAAATATTCCAGAAAAAAACCATCACGTAAGGTCGATTCCACACAAACATTGGTGGCAATTCCCACAAACACCAGATTGCGAATACCACGCACACGCAACATGCTGTCCAGTGCAGTATTAAAGAAACCGCTATAGCGAGGTTTTTCAATGACCAGATCTTGTGGCAGTGGCTGTAATTCATCAATCAGTTCAAAATCCCAACCACCTTTAGCCAGCAACTTACCGTACAATTCAGGCTGCTTGCGCATGGTCTTCAGGGCATTGGATTTATGAAAATTTGGGGAATTCGCTCCACCCGCCTCCTTGTATTCTGCATCCCAGCCATTTTTAAAATAGATGACCTGAATACCGGCCGCATGCGCAGCATCGACTGCCTTTTTAATGTTTTCGACTACGGGTTTGGTCTTTGAGACATCAAAACCCGCCAGATCAAGATAGCCACCCTGTGAGGTATAGGCATTCTGCATGTCGATCACAATCAGCGCGGTCTGTTCAGGTGCCAGACAAATCGCTTCAGGCTCAGCTTTAAGCGTTTTTCCGGTACCCAGTTTTTCTGTAAAATCGGCAGTTACTACTGACTCACTCATGCGCTTTTCTCCAGAACAGGTGCTTCGCCCTCAATCACAATATGGTCACGGCATTTCATTAATGGCTGGATTTTCTGACCGAAATCTTCTACGCCCTGAACGAAATCATCAAAAGTCAGGAGTACACCTTCAGTGCCCTTGATCTCGCCAATTTCATCCAACATTCGTGCAACATTTTCATAAGAACCTACAAAGGTTCCCATATTGATATTCACTGGAGATACACTAGACGCCATTTGACGGATATTGGTATCTGCACCGGAAGTCGTGTCTTTCCCGCCCTGATTCATCAACCAGTTAATCGCTTCCATGTCGGCACCATCGTTATAATGCTGCCATTTCGCTTGAGCTTCTTCGTCAGTTTCTGCCGCAATCAGCATAAATAGGACATAAGTTTGTACTTCACGACCGGTGACATCGGTTTTTTCTTTCAAGCGATCATTAATTTCTGCATAAGCTGTCGGTGTATTCAGTCCTTTACCAAACACGAAGTTGTAGTCAGCATATTGCGCAGAAAATTCCAGACCGGCATCCGACTGACCAGCACAGATAATTTTCATGTCTGCTTGCGGTCGCGGACTCACACGACAGTCTTCCATCTGGAAATGTTCGCCTTTAAAATCTGATTTACCTGTTGCCCAGAGTTCACGCAGGATCTGTACATATTCAGACAGATATTCATAGCGCTTGCCAAAATATTCATTGCCTGGCCACATGCCCATCTGGGTATATTCAGGTGGCTGCCAGCCAGTCACCACATTTAGCCCAAAACGGCCATTGGAAATAGAATCAATGGTGGATGCCATACGTGCCACAATTGCCGGTGGCATCACCAAAGTGGCTGCAGTTGCATAAATTTGAATTTTGCTGGTCACGGCTGCGAGACAGAATTCGGTCTTGCCACCAAAGCCACGCAGCTTGATCATGGAGAGTGCGAAATCGAAACCATAGTGTTCAGCACGCTGCACGATTTGTTTGTTTAACTCAAAAGTCGGCATGTACTGGGGTGCATTTTCAGAGAGTAACCAGCCGTTGTTTCCAATTGGACAAAAGACACCTATTTTCATTTTTTACACCTCATTATTTTTAACCAATATTCAAAATCCTGTTGCCAATTCAGGTTTTTTATTTATGTTTAAAATATTGCAAAGCGCATGCCAATTAATTTTAATTATTTAATTTCAAATATTTAATATTTATTTTTTTTAATTTTTAGTAAAATAATGATTTTCACCCCTGAATCAATTTTGCTCATCGTGTTTCATTCAGGTGCATTAAAATCGATCATCATCGCTTTTAGGAAGAATCAGATTTTGAGTAAAACCATAAAAATAATTCATTAGAAAAAATAAAAAGCCAGAAACAGGTTCTGGCTTGAGCAAACAAAGTGACATGCTGAAAATATCAGGCTGATTTCAAAAATTGCAGCATGCTTTGGTTGATCTGAGCGGTTTCAGTCACTGTAGAAGCATGCGCTCCTGTTGCAAACACGCTAAGCTGACTCTGCGACAATAATTGCTGAAGTTGTTGCGAGCGTTGATAAGGCACCAGAAAATCATCCTGATTGGCAATCAGATGCACAGGAATACCTTTGAGTGCCTGCTGATGCTTTGCTTCGAGCTTGAAAGTCTGCACTGCATTTAAACGCGCCAAGACATTTTGAATCGGTGGAAAGTCCAATAGCTGCTTATTTTCTGCATCAGTCAACTGTTCAATATGGGTAGAGATCCAGTGTGGTGGATACAGAAATAAAGCTTGTGCCCGCACATAGGCCTCGGCCCCGCTATTCAGCAACAAGGACGTGCGTGCCTGAAAACATTTTTGCGTATGTGCATCCAATTCTCCCCAGGCATTCAGCATGGTCAGACTCAATAACTTAAATGCTTTCTCAACCTGATAAGTCGCGAGCTGCATGCCAATAGGGCCGCCCAAGGCATGTCCAATAAAATGAAACTCGCGAATATTATGGCTAATCAATAAATCCAGAATCTGTCGGGCCATATGGTCTATAGAATAAGGAGTTGGCAACAGTTCAGAATCCGAATGACAACCTTCCTGATCATAAGTCACCACATGAAAATATTGCTGCAAAGCCTCAATTTGTGGATTCCAGAAACTGGCATGTCCGCCTAATCCGGAGGAAAGTACTACATAAGGCGCATCAACCCATGCTGCACGATGAATAAATAAAGACATAAAATTCTCATAGTTTAAATATGAGATGAATGCAGCAAGATATATGCCTGAATAAGATTTTTTTTGAACAATTGTTAAAATTAGAGCCAGTAGACATTAAAGCTATAATAAAATTCCTGCACTTCAAAGCGCACGTTATAGCCCAGATCTGTTAATTCGGCAGACAAGTCACGAATATCTTCCAAAGGCAGATGTTTGGGAAAAACTGTCAGCACCGCTGTATTGCCTTGCCGGGCATTATCTTCAATCAGTTGCGCCAGACGTGGCTTGTACATTTCAATATCCAGATTGGCAACATTGGATAAAATTTTGGCCTGATCTGCCGTCATAAAAGTCATTTTTATTTTCTCTTTTAATCTTATTCCCCTAAGCTAAATGATTTATAAAGCGCTTAATATTTCACTTTTGTATCAGAACATGCTGAAAGAGAGTATAAAAAAAATCCCTCATCATGAGGGATTTTTTTGATCAAACTTATTGGCCTGGCAGAGGAATATATTGTGAAGCACTGTATTGTGCCTTACGTTCAGTCACTACAACTTCCAGCATCATGTTTTTTCCTGCACGCTCAATTTCAATCTGAATGGTGCTGTTTGGCTTTTGCAAGGCCACAAAATTAATCAGATGTGAGGCTGAACTAATCTCTTCCTCATTTACTTTCATAATTTTATCGCCACGCTGGATCCCCGCTTTGGCAGCAGGTCCGTCTGGTAACACTTCTGCGACCGTCACGCCTTTTTCTTTGGGTTGCAGGACATCATCACGCTCTGCTGGCAATAAGCTGATACCTAACCAGCCACGAACGACACGGCCATCTTTCAGAATCGCATTCATTACCTGCTGACAGATTTTGGCTGGAATGGCAAAACCAATCCCCAACGAACCACCAGACTGCGAGAAAATTGCAGTATTCACACCAATTAAATTACCGGCGACATCAATCAATGCACCACCCGAGTTCCCCGGATTAATCGCAGCATCGGTCTGCACAAAGTCTTCATAGGTATTAATGCCTAAGTCTGAACGGCCCGTTGCCGAGATAATCCCCTGCGTCACGGTTTGCCCAACGCCAAAAGGATTACCAATCGCCAGAACCACATCACCGACTTCATTGCCACTGAGTTTAAATGGCAGAACTGGCAATTGTGTCAGTTCAATCTTGATCACGGCCAGATCGGTATCCGGATCAGTTCCAACCACCTTGGCTTCAGCACGACGACCATCCTGCAAAGCCACTACAATCTGATCGGCCTGTGCAATCACGTGGTTATTGGTCAGGATATAACCGTCTGGACGTACAATTACACCCGAACCTAAACTGTTTTCATTCGGGCTTTGTCCATACTGGTCAGGCAACTGATCGCCAAAGAATTCACGAAATACCGGATCGGTCAGTAAAGGATGCGCCTGTTGCTTGACTTTTTGGGTAGTAAAAATATTCACGACAGCGGGTGCTGCCACTTTTACAGCAGCACTATAGGAGACCACGCCTCCTGAGCGCGACGTATCAATCAACGGCTCTACTTTTTCAGCAGGCATTTTGACACCATCTGGCGCAACTGGTGCCTTTGGTTTTTGTAGTTGTTGCCACCCCAAAAAACCGATAATGACTAAAATCAGTAACACCCAGGGTAACCATGTAAAGGTGCGGCGCACGTTGCTATCCTCTAAAATATTTTAATTCGTTGATGACTAAGTAATTTGTGTCCTATTGTAATGCTAAATACATAACTAAACACAAAAAATTCCACAGAGATTTGTGCAGCTTTAGTTACAATTAGACCTATAGATAAATATGGGCAAGTTTTTAAACTTACAGGAATTTTATGGCGAATTTGAACGATATTATTCAATGGTGTGACCAAACTTTGGCAGCACGTGAATTTAAGGACTATGCACCGAATGGCTTGCAGATTGAAGGCAAATCCGAGGTGAATAAAATCCTCTGTGCTGTGACTGCTTCCCAGAGTGCCATTGAAGCTGCAATTGAGCAAGGCGCAGATTTATTGCTGGTTCATCATGGCTATTTCTGGAAAGGAGAAGCCTACCCAATTACGGGAATGCGTGGTAAACGCATTAAAACCCTGATTCAAAATGATATTTCACTGGTTGGCTATCACCTACCTTTAGACAGTCATCCAACTCTGGGAAATAATGCTGCCATTGCGGATTTATTAGAACTCGAAAATATCGAACAGCTGGATCCGAGTGAAAAACGTCCGATTGGCAATATTGGCTATTTAAAACAGCCAATGAGTCCGGAAGATTTTAAAAATTATGTTTCAGAAAAGCTGGGCTTTGATGCGATTCATCTGCCTGCAGACAAAACTCAAATCCATAAAGTCGGTTTCTGTACCGGCGGTGCGCAGGATTATATTCAAAAAGCGGCACTACAGAACTGTGATGCCTATATTTCGGGCGAAGTGTCTGAACGGACCTTTTATGAAGCTCAGGAACTGAATGTGCATTATTATGCCTGTGGCCATCATGCGACTGAAAAATACGGTGTGCAACGCCTGGCCAAGGCTATTTCAGAACAGTTTAATATTGAGTATGATTATTTCGAATTAAACAATCCGATTTAATTCGACTGACGTTTATGATCAGTGGCTTTATTCATATATTTTCAGGCTTTATTCTGTATTGTTATTTATACACGATGCCCATTTCTGCCCGATTATCTATTACAATAAAGCCACTTATTGTTAAAACCCAGCAAAATGCAAGGAATTGAAAACATGACAACCATTACTTTACCAGCATTACCTTATGGCTACGAAGATCTTGCTCCACACATCAGCAAAGAAACTTTAGAATACCATCACGACAAACACCACAATACGTATGTGGTTAACCTGAATAACCTGATCGCTGGTACTGAGCTTGAAGGCAAAACTCTAGAAGAAATTATTACAGCAACTGCTGGTGATGCTTCTAAAGCGGGTGTTTTCAATAACGCGGCTCAAGTTTGGAACCACACGTTCTACTGGAACTGTATGGCTAAAAACGGCGGCGGTAAAGCAACTGGTACTTTGGCTGCGAAAATTGACGAAGCATTCGGTTCTTATGAAAAATTTGCTGAAGAATTTGCTGCTGCTGCAACTACTCAATTTGGTTCAGGTTGGGCTTGGTTAGTGGCTGACGAAGTAAACGGTCAGCTTTCTATCATGAAAACTTCAAATGCTGATACGCCAATGGCGCACGGTAAAATTGCAGTGTTGACGATTGACGTTTGGGAACACGCTTACTACATCGATTTCCGTAATGCTCGTCCTAAGTACATCTCTACTTTCCTAGAAAGCCTAGTAAACTGGGATTATGCAAATGCGAAATATGCAGGTCAACCTGCAGGTGTTGAGAAATAATTCTTTATTTCTTTGCTAAAAAAATCACCCATTTTGGGTGATTTTTTTATTTTTAGGCACTAAGTGAATATTAATAAAGCAAACAATTCATTTCTTTACATTAATTGATTGACGACCTTCTGATTCCTCCCTAAAATGCCGATCAGATTCTCCAATAGCTCAGTCGGTAGAGCGACGGACTGTTAATCCGCAGGTCCCTGGTTCGAGCCCAGGTTGGAGAGCCATCTATTCTTCCATAGCTCAGTCGGTAGAGCGACGGACTGTTAATCCGCAGGTCCCTGGTTCGAGCCCAGGTGGAAGAGCCAAGATTCTAAAAAACCCACTCATTGCGAAGTGGGTTTTTTTATAGCTGTATTTTTTAAATTGAGATCATATTGATTTATATGCGCGATCAGCTAACTTATTTCTTATGCTCCAGATCGCTTATCAAAATTAAGGCTGATCGCGATTTTGCTGTTAAGACCAGTTTACATAAACATAACAGTTTGAACTACAAACCTTTTCGACTATTTTTAAAACACTTGATTCAATTTCTGCAGCTTTTTTCCAAAAGTGCCTTGACCCCTTTTCAAATCTCTCTATAATCGCTGTCAGATTCTCCAATAGCTCAGTCGGTAGAGCGACGGACTGTTAATCCGCAGGTCCCTGGTTCGAGCCCAGGTTGGAGAGCCAATCTATCTATTCTCCCATAGCTCAGTCGGTAGAGCGACGGACTGTTAATCCGCAGGTCCCTGGTTCGAGCCCAGGTGGGAGAGCCAAGATTCTGAAGAAACCCACTCATTGCGAAGTGGGTTTTTTTATTCTCCCCTTTTGTGATCTGTGTTTGATTTGAGTCAGTTTATATTTTTTGTGATTGGCTGCCTGGCAACATTTGCATTAGTTTGCCTGCTCTTTCCGCATCTCTTCACCCGTCAAAAGAAATTCTATCCGAAGCGCGTCATTACTGCTTTTGAAAGCAGGATGTTTACACGTCTGAAAGATGCCTTTCCCCATCATCATATTCTGGCACAAGTCGCGTTTAGTGCTTTGATCACGCACGATCAGATGAAAATGCGTAATCAATTTAATCGTAAAGTCACAGACTTCGTAGTACTTGATCGTGAATATAATGTAGTGGCGATTGTCGAACTGGATGATCCGAGTCATATTGGCAAAGAGCAGGAAGATGCTGAACGTGATGCGATGCTGATTGCAGCAGGCTATACCGTGATTCGATACACCCAGATTCCAACTATCAGACAACTGCAAAGGGATTTAAGATAAGTTAAGCGGCAATTGCAGTACTTTCCGGTGCAGCTTGAATTGGATTGATCAAAACCTCCTGCTCCGCTTTTAATTTCTCGGCAGCTTTTAGTGCTTCAAAATTAGCCAATCCTCGTCCAATTTAGCGTCTCATCACAAGCATTCTCAGTTAAACCTGCCTTTCTGCAGGATTAGGGTGATAAAGTTTAAGTTATCGCTCTATAATCCTTTCGAAAATAAAATATAAGTCAGATGACCTGATTGGCTTATTTCATTTCTAGCCATCATCACCTTGCTTATTTTTGGCGTTGTTTTTTTATTCAGTGATCGTTTATTTATGCAAAATTTTATTCGTATTGGTATCGCAGGTTACGGTAATCTTGGCCGCGGTGTTGAAACTGCCATCCAAAAAAATCCTGATATGCAGCTTGTCGGTATTTTTACTCGCCGCTCACCAAGCAGCATCTCTCCTTGCTTTGCAGAAACTCAAGTGTATAGCATGGATGCACTATTAAATGATTTTAGCGACAAAATTGATGTACTGATTCTTTGTGGCGGCTCTAAAGATGACTTGCCACAACAGGCGCCTATCTTTGCAAGTAAATTCAATACTGTAGATAGCTTTGATACGCATGCACGTATTCCGGAATACTATGCTGCAGTCGATGCACCTGCCTTTGCTAACAAAAAAACAGCCATGATTTCTATTGGCTGGGATCCCGGCATGTTCTCGATTAACCGTTTATTTGGTGAAGCATTATTACCAGATGGCGAAACTTATACTTTTTGGGGTAAAGGCTTAAGCCAAGGCCATTCAGATGCGATCCGCCGTGTAGCAGGGGTGAAAGCTGGTGTTCAATACACCATTCCATCTACTGACGCGATTGAACAAGTCCGCAGCGGCGCACGACCTGAGTTAAGCACCAAAGACAAACATCATCGTGACTGTTATGTAGTCTTGGAACAAGGGGCTGATGCGGCAACAGTTGAACAAACCATCGTCAGCATGCCTGATTATTTTGCGGATTATAATACGACCGTGAATTTTATCAGTGAGGAAACATTACTGAAAGATCATCAGGATATGCCACATGGCGGTTTTGTCATTCGTAGTGGTAATACCAGTGATGCACAAAAACAGGTGATTGAGTTTTCTTTAAAGCTGAATAGCAATCCGGAATTTACTGCAAGTGTTCTAGTGGCTTATGCCCGTGCCTGCTACCGTCTGAATCAAACTCAGCAATATGGTGCCAAAACAGCCCTAGATGTAGCACCTGCCCTACTTTCAATTAAATCTTCAGAACAATTGCGCAAAGAATTGCTTTAAGATGATTTAAATATAGCCACCGATCGGATGATGGGTGGCTATATTTTTCCATTCTAGAATACGGCTTGCCTAATTACTAAGTATCGAATATCTACAGTCAAATCATCGTTTGCAGAAACCCATGCAACTATCCACTACACAAACATTTTCAGTATTAGACAAGTGCAAAGGGATTTAAGATAAATTAAGGTGCTGTTGCACTACTTTCAGACGCAGCTTGAGTTGAATCTGCCTTAACATCCTGCTCTGCTTTGAGCTTTTCCGCAGCTTCTCGTGCTTCAATACGCGCAATCATATCTGCCTGCGCCTGCTGCTGCTTGTATTTTTCCTGATTTTTAGCATCACTATTCACTGCAAGAAATGCCATACTAATTAAAAATACCGGAATACAAAGTGCAAGCGTACCGAAGATCAATAGCTTTTTGACACTGCGGGGCTGTGGCTGCTCGGACATAACAAACCTGCTTTAATTTCGTCATTTAATTACACTGCCCAATATAACAAAATAAAGTCATAGCTCAAGCCTTATAGATTAGGCAATAACAAAAGCATCCTTATAGGACGCTTTTTTCTCAGTCGATAGACAGTCACTACCTCAAAGCCAGTAGTATTCCTGCAAAAATAATCAGTCCAATCCAGCGGTTATGACGGAACGCCCAGAAACAAAGCTGTGGATCTTTATTCCGTGTTTTTAACCCTTGGTAAATAAAATCAAGAGCGACAACAATTAATGCAGCCAGGCCAAATGGAAGCAATAAATTCTCTAGCCAAAGTGCCACAGCAATCAAAAGAATACTAATGCGACCAAATAAGATCGCGGTTGATTTCACCCCAATCTTTAAATCGTATTCACGATCTGCAATTGCATATTGCGTATCATAGGCTACAGTCCAAGCCAGATTGCCAAAATATAAAAGCCAGCAGGTTAAATCCGGAGTTTGCCCAACTGCGGTATAAGCCATCGGAATCGACCAGGAAAATGCTGCTCCCAGAAAGACTTGAGGCAAATGGGTATAGCGCTTCATAAAAGGATAAATAAACGCTAGAAACAAAGCCCCAAATGACCAGTAAAAAGTTTCGATTGGCAGAAAAAATAGCAAGCAGGCACTGGCAGCCACCAAAACCAGAAATACCATCACGGCCTCTTTGGCACTGATAATCCCGGTCGCTAATGGGCGGTTTTTAGTACGCTCCACATGTGCATCGACTTTACGGTCAGCAAAATCATTAATGGCACAGCCTGCCGCCCGCATAAAAATCACACCCAAAATCATGGGAATTAAAATTTCAATACGTGGCATGCCCTGAGCTGCAATCCACAGCGCCCACATGGTAGGCCAAAAAACCAGTTCAGTCCCAATCGGTTTATCAAAACGACAAAGATAATAATAGGCGCTAAGACGCTCACGCCAGGTGATTGCTTGTGCGGTTGCCATAAAAATCAAGCCCGTGAATTTTGTATAAAGTGTTCAAATGCCGGTAAAAATGTTTCTTGTACGATAAATTTACAGCCGTGCCAAGTATAGCAGCTCTGACGGGTCCAGCCCTCATCTAAAAGTACCACCCGGCGCTGGCACAGTGGATTAGTGCGCTGAAACAGAAACCAGCCAATCGGTTTGGTGCCAATATGCTGAAAAATTCGGGCTTTTTTTTGCAGGCTTAAAATCGGAAAGATGCTTTTGGCTTTCACCCAAGGAGACTGTTCCGAGCCGTAGAGATAACTTTCACGCACCCAGGAAGTATGCTGATGTGACATCTGCATCCATTTGGCATTGGCAAAGCTTAAACGCTGAAAATGCTCTTGAATTGGCTCGACATGGAATTGTCCTTGCGCCAAATCGGTCAGTTGTTGCGTGAGTGAACCCGATGCATACAGCCACGGTTTTAACTCAACAGGCAGAGTTGACAGCAACACACGCTGATTTTGATTTCTAGAACGACTATTCATTGTTAACAGTTATCTGTTTTTGCAATGATTTCATATTTGCCTTGTGGGGTTTTAATTAAAATAAAACCTTCAGCACTCAAATAAAATGATTCTGGATAAGCATAATCCAGCGCTATTTCAGGATTTTTCAGCGCCACAAATTGAGCCTGCTTATAACCCTCGGGAGTCCGCCCCACTTCAAGATAAGTCACTTCAGAGAAGTTCAACTTAAAACCTTTGTTATGATCTTTTGGATCAATCCATGGATAAAAGCTGGTGTGCTTTTTACGTTGTGCCATTTAAGCCCATCAATCATTTAAAATTATAAATAGATGATACAAAAAAACCCGCGACATGCGCGGGTTTTCTTCGCTTTAATTCGTGATGAATTACAAGCTGTAGTACATATCAAATTCAACTGGGTGAGTAGTCGTGTTTAGACGACGAACTTCTTCAGTTTTAAGCTCGATATAAGCATCAAGCATTTCTTTCGTGAACACGCCACCTTTTAACAGGTAATCATGATCCGCTTGAAGTGCTTCAAGCGCCATATCCAGGCTATGCGCCACTGTAGGGATTTTTGCTTCTTCTTCCGGTGGAAGATCGTACAAGTTCTTGTCAGCAGCTTCACCTGGGTGGATCTTGTTTTGAATACCGTCAAGACCAGCCATCAACAATGCCGCGAAACCTAGGTACGGGTTCATCATTGGATCTGGAAAACGCGCTTCAATACGCTTGCCTTTCGGGCTAGACACGTAAGGAATACGGATAGATGCAGAACGGTTACGCGCTGAGTAAGCAAGCATAATCGGTGCTTCGAAATGTGGAACCAAACGCTTATACGAGTTTGTAGAAGGGTTAGTGATCGCATTCAAAGAACGGGCATGTTTAATTACACCACCGATGAAGTACAACGCCATTTCTGAAAGGCCTGCATATTCATCACCAGCAAACAGGTTTTTGCCGTCTTTAGAGATCGACATATGCACGTGCATACCAGAACCATTATCGCCAACCATTGGTTTAGGCATAAAGGTTGCTGTTTTTGCATATTGATGCGCAACGTTCCAAACCGCATATTTGAACTGTTGAACTTCGTCTGCTTTACGCACCATAGTGTTGAAGCTCACACCAATTTCTAACTGGCAAGAAGCAACTTCGTGGTGATGTACTTCTACACGACCTGGACCCATGATGTCTTCGATACGCGCACACATGTCTGCACGCATGTCATGTGAAGAATCTACAGGAGGAACTGGGAAGTAACCGCCTTTTACGCGTGGACGGTGACCAGAGTTACCGCCTTCGTAGTCTTTGTTAGTTGACCAAGCAGCTTCTTCAGCGATCAATGTATGGCGCGCGCCAGACATGTCGATTTCCCATTTTACTTCGTCAAATACGAAGAATTCTGGTTCTGGACCAAAGAATGCAGTGTCACCGATACCGGTAGATTTCAAATATTCTTCTGCACGGCGCGCAATCGAACGTGGGTCACGATCATAACCTTGACCAGTTGATGGCTCGATTACGTCACAAGTTACAACAACTGTTGGCTCTGCAAAGAACGGGTCGATAAAACCTGTTGCCGCATCCGGACGTAAAATCATGTCCGATGCTTCGATGCCTTTCCAACCTGCAATTGAAGAACCGTCAAACATTTTGCCGTCTTCAAATGTATCTTCATCAATACTGTCTGCTGGGTAAGTGACGTGTTGTTCTTTACCCTTGGTATCAGTAAAGCGAAAATCGACCCATTTTGCGCCACTTTCTTGTATGAGTTGAAGGACCTTGTTCGCCATGCTCATTTTGCTCCGATGTTTTTGTTGCACCCGTGAAGTGCGTGTTAGCAGTTGATAGTTATTAAGCAATTACCGTACCAACTTTTAAAAGTATAGATAAAATCTTGAAATCTTTATAAGAAATCATGAAGTGACAAAAATACTTTGCGGCTATTATACTAGCTGCAAAACTAAATGCACTATATTCAAGCATTCTTCATTTATTTTATTTCAGCTTTATTTTTTAGCGCACCTAAATAGTGCATGTATCTATAAAGATGTATGAGAAACATAGCTTTTTATAGCAAATATGCTGCTTTTTCTTACTTTTGTTATGTTTTTACTTGTTTTTGGCTAAAAATTGAGCGTTTTTTGGTAGATATCAGTAAAGAAAATTTTGCGATTCATTTGGGATTGTATGCCTATTATGAGGCATTTTCTTTAAATCTACTTTCAATAGAAAAGTTTATATAAAGCTTAATTATTCAAGTGATGTTTTTTTCATCAAGCATTTTACCTCTCTTTGATCTCATTTTTTCATTTTTAAGTTTTACTCTAAAAAATATTCATTTAAAACTTTCTCTGAGTAAGCCTATTACTTTAAATCATGATTAAAATTTTATTTAATTTTCTATAGGTTTTTAAAGCCAATAAATTGAGCGAAATTGTTGCGCCGAATGGGGCTATTTTTTGCTATGATGAAGCGTGCTTTATTTTCACACAATGAAATCAATGATTTAGTTGTGTCAGGCAAGTGCTTGCAACACGTATAAATAAAGTACGATCTGGACAACATTAGCACAGTTAAGTGCATTAATTTCAATAGGTTAAGCTCATGCTTTTAATGATCGAGAATTATCATAATAATTAAATACTGTAAAATGCCATTAAACTAAAATCTACATGTCTTTATTATCAATCGTTTCGGCTTAAATACCATAAAATAGAATTAAATTGTATTAATCACTTTTGTGAGTAATATAGTGAGTAACAATATTTAATCTTTTGCGTTACTCACATGCTTAACGATACCAAGCTAAAAAAACTAAAACCAATGGAAAAAGCATACCGTATTGCTGATCAGGGTGGGCTGTGTATTGAGGTTCGTTCGACCGGTACAAAACTGTGGCGTGTGCGTTATCGGTATGCAGGAAAAGCCTCAATGATCAGTCTGGGTGAATACCCTATTGTAAGCTTAGCCGAGGCTCGTCAAAAGCAAGATGAAATCAAATCACTGCTTGCCAACAACATTGATCCAGCTGTGCATCGCCAACAAGAAAAGGCTGCCCTGCTTTGTGATGAAAACAGTTTTGAGGCAATCGCAAAGGAATATGCTGCGGATCGCCTAAAGGATAAATCACAAACTTATATTGACGCTTTTCATCGGGCAATGGAAAAGGATATCTACAAAGTCATCGGACATAAAAATATTAAAGATGTGACCTCTGCTGACGTTTTGAAGATCATGCAAAATACAGTAAAGCGCGTTAAGGGTCAGGATAACCGTGGCACTGGCGAAGTAACAGCAATTGAAAACAGAAAGAAGATTGGCTCTGTGATGAGGTATGCCATTGCGACACTAAGAGCTGAGAACGATCCGACATATGCGGTACGCGAAGTTATTGCACGACCTGATGTTGAGCATGCAAGACCGCTAAGCTTGGCTGAAAGAAAGCTGTTTAGAGCGCGAATCGATAGTTATGGCGGTGCTGAATCAACTGTTAATTCTATTTTATTTTTGTTCTATACCATGCTTCGTACAATTGAGGTGCGCCGACTTCAATGGTCATTTATTGATTTTGAGGAAAGGACTATTACTTTTGAAAAACAAACCCGGGAGCAGCTTAAAAAAGGCATGCGACTGACCAAGAAAAATAGAACGCATGTGGTTCCAATGTCTGAGCAGGTTTATCAACTTTTACTTAAACAAAAGAAACTCACAGGCCGAAAAAAATATGTTTTTGAAGGTGTCTATAATGGCGGGATGATGCCAGCTACTACAATTAATAGAGCCTTGCAGTACATTATGCAGAATGTCACAGCACATGATTTCCGCGCTACGGCATCCACCCTATTGAATGAGCTTGGTTATGATGAAAAGTGGATCGAGACTCAACTGGCTCACGCTGATGAGAATAAAACACGTGCATCGTATAACCATGCCAAGTATTTAGCAGATCGTAGAAAAATGATGCAGGACTGGGCTGATATTGTGGATGGATGGAGGGAGTAAATTGAAGTTAAGGTTTTTATATCAAAATTCCGACTAAGTTAAAGTCGATACCCTTAACTGTGAGCTTTATATTTATAGAAGAATTTAGAAATTTTTTAATAATGAGGAAATATAATGGAAAAGCCGCACATTTACTGCGATAGAAAAATTATTAAGTGTTCTGTTTGTGGAGCATGGGATGACTATAGTTTTAACGATACTCAGCACTTTTATCTTATTGCTGCTGCCGAAGGTAAGCAAACTCGTGGACTCTATTCTATAGAGAGTATTAGGTGTAAAGAGTGCAATAAAGTGGCTAGAAATAATCAAGACCCTTATTTTTATTATTGAGGAACTATTTATTAAAGTAAAAAACAAAGCCCTCATTTGAGGGCATTTATCTATTTTATTAGAATATTGTTCTCTAGTGAGTTATTCAGTCTTATTTAAGAACTTTCACAATAGCAGCATGACGCGCTTTGCAGTCGCTATATTTAGCTACTGTATCAATAGACCAGACCAAAACAACCTTACCCTGCCCTGATTCCAGTTTTTGCAAATCAGGGCAAGACTCAAGGAGGTTTACTGGCACCACTGGTGATAAGTGAGTTGAGTTGCTGCAGGCCATCATCATCAAAGCAATGGTTGAGATACACAGGACGATCAATGATCTTTTGCACTTCACGCGTAACTGTTTCGACTTGCACGTGCTGCTCTGATTTTGCTGCTTCATAATCCGCACTCATCTGGTTAATTTGATTTTGTTTATGGGTTAGAGCTTTGAGATGGTTTTGCTCTATTTTCTGAATTTTTATCGTGCACTGCTCACCAGCCTTGCGCAGCTTTCCGCTTAAGTGATTGGTGTAAGCAACTTGCCCTAGCCATAAAAAGAAAAAGACCGCAATTGCGATCCAGTGTTTATATTTCCATAATAGATTTAGAGTCATTTTAAAAATAACTCCATTTCAATTTTCCTGCGATTCACCAGACCTTGCAGGCGTTTGCCACGAGCATTTACCCATAAGCCAAATTGATCAGCTGCCGCCTTATAATTTTTCTCATTCAGCCTTTTGACCAAAGTGGATTCTTCAAATGCGGTAGGTCCAATGTTATAGGCCAATGAAACCAAGGCATCAAACTGATTCTGATTGATCGGAACATTGACTGCGCTATTGACGGTTTGCTCGAATTTTTTCAAGTCATGTTGCATGTAGCTTTTGGCTTGTTCCAGTGTGCAGGTATCCCCTTTTTTGACACGAATACCATTTAGGTATTTTGTGGTGCCATAACCAATGGTCCATACCCCCACGCCATCATCGTAGGCATTGAGCCGTAGGCTTTCAAAATTACGGATCAGATCAATACCACTTGGGCTGATGCTCATTTCATCCGTAGCGATACCCAGCATACTGGTGACATCATCGTAAGCAGTTGCAATCAGTTTGTCAGCAGCATCAACCTGTTTCTGGGTGAGTTTGCCGCCGCTAATCTTTCGCAAGAAATCAAAAATATGTTTCATGGGTTGTCACCACCTTTATCCGTATTAAAAAATTTAGGACGTGCACCACCCTTACCCCAAATATAGAGCTGTCGGGTAAAGAGTGCGAATAAAATACTTACTGTGGTGTAAAAAAGGGTTCCGGCCGGACTGGGCGAATATTCATCTTTTACAAAGAGTGCTACCCCAAAAATAATTGACAGCATCAAAAGAAAATCGATGTGCTTTGGTAGTTGAATTTTTGGATGAAACACCATGATTGCAAATGAAACTATAAATAACACCAATGCCGTCTTACTTATGATTAGCAGCATCTTCATTCTCCTTTTTGACTAAACCAAGAACTCTTGATCGAGCCAAACTTAATAATGCTTCAGCTGTACTCTTACCAGCAGCACCCAGAATGAAACCAAATAGTTCTGGGTAATTACCGCTAGCAAGAAATAAACTTGCCGGTTTAGCAAAGACCACACATAAAATGAAGCCAGCAAAGAATCCTATCCAACGATCCCGAGTTGGCTCCTTGCTTAAGAGAAAGCCAAAAGTGGCACCCAGCACACCTGTAAAAAGGATATGTGAGTGGCTCTTTATGCTTTCCAATACCTGACTAAGAAAGTCCATATACATCCCCTTTAGTCATACATACCCCTATTGTTTGGCAATAAAAAAGCACCTAAAAAGGTGCAGTTATTTGGTTAAATTTAGACTTCTATTTCTGAGTGCTGGCCAGTGGGTGCTGGCCTTAAAATCACCTGATTTGAGATAAATACTCTGGCACCTAAATTATAAGCAGTGCCGGATGTGCATAATACTGGACCAGATCCTCCATCGATCTGCACCCGGTATTCTGGGTGTTTCACTGATGTGATGGTGCCGATATATTCCGCATGGGTAGGATTAAGCAGCTTGCGCAGTTCAAATAAGGGATTATTCACGGCTGATACGCTCCACTGTAATGGTTTCATTTACCTTCTCATGTGAAAAGCTACCTGATACCGAATCAATCACACCCCACCACTGGCCATTAAACGCAATCGTTTTACCCGGTAGCATCTCGCCAATATCGAAGCTTACTGGAATATCAGCAAAGGTATGCAGCTCCTGAATATTAGCTTTGACCAGCTCATTTTTGCCGTAACTGGCACCCGATACCACGTTAAACAATGGGCCAGTGACTGTTTCTAACGGCACATCACCTGAAGTGCCACGCTGCTGCACTTTCAGGCTTTCACCGCTACGGCTATTCACTACAGTGATGGCATTGAAGTCAGCAATATATTCATCGTTCTGTTTGATGTTCTGCTGCATCACAACGCTTTCAGATAGCAAGATATCGTAGTCATCTACCGTCATCGCATCCCAATAACCTTTCTGATAGCGGGGCAAGACAGTCAGTGTATTGCCTGCTTTCTGGCTATAGATAAAACCACCACCTGCATCAACGACCTGCTTGATTGCATCGATTGGTGCAAGTTCTGCATAACTTAGGCTCTCCACCGCTACGATCCAGCCCAGTTCATCAATCAGTTTCCAGTCCAGAACAGTATTTGATTGTGCCCGATCCAATTCCGCTTGAACCAGTTGCACTGAGGTTCGCTCGTTATCCTGGATAAATGAGCGTGTAGGCCCGTATTTACCCGAGTTTAATGCTGTAACACTTCGACCCGGGTAGGTGTAAAGGATACTGGCAAAACGTCGAGTTTCCTCTGGATCTTCAAGCAAGATATGATGCTCAAATCCATTAATTATGACTTTTAAAATGACTGGCTTGCCGTCAATCGGCTGCAACTTCTCTTTTTCAGTATGAGCCACGGTAATGGAGTAAGTCCAGCACCATTGGGATCGGCTGGTACTATAGGTGCCATCCATGACTTTGATTTTCTCGCCGGTATCCAGTCGCTCGGCTGTTAATGTATTCACGATATACCACCAGTTCCTTTTTGGCAGCGCTGGAATACAGTCATCTGCACCAAAATTTAAAACAACATTGTGTGAATCAACGTCATGACAGAGGCAGACAAAATTTAAATCACCCGTGCCTTCGTATTTGGGTATTTCAGGCTTTGGCCAAGGTTGAACCGGATGCTTGCGGTAATGAATCGCTTTGGCTTTATCCCACGGCAAATCTGACTTGGTGACAATCTCAAGGCCTCTATCCCACTCGAATGAAAAGCGATGCTCAAAGACTTGAGCCACCTCATGTGAATAGGTCAAGGTCTTACGCTTGCGGATCATCTCCTGCCAGACCGTTTCCCGGTTATGGCGCAACTTGATCGTTTCTTCATGCAAGTAATGCTGATGAATAAAGCGCTTATCACCCTCTTTCCAAATCACATACGCATCTGAACTTAAACCGGTTGCTTGCTCATGTGTGGATCTAATCGCCCGGGTTAATGACCCTGCTTGCTCATACTGAATATTTGTCTGAGTGGAAATCACCAAGCCTTGATCATAAAAAAGAGCCTCATTTGAGACTCTTAATATCGGCTTGGCCCACGGTATTTCTGTGGTGCTCAAGGCTGCAATCGCCTTCTGATATCGCATATCAAAACCATAAGACACTCCGACCAGATGATTGATATCGAATAACGCTATAACCTCAAATTGAAATTCAGTATCCAAAACCGTATCAATCGTGCACAGGTTTTCACTAAATACCGCTTCAATTTCAAAACTAAAATTGGTATCTAAAACCGTATCGACCCGGCCTGTAATATCCGTGTTTTCACTGAATACAGCAACAACATCAAAGCTAAATTCAGTGTCGAGCACCGTGTCTATGACTGCAGTATTTGCACCGCTATCTGCATAAACTGCTGTGACTTCAAATGTAAACTCAGTATCAAGTACTGTATCGATTACAGCAGAAACATCATCTCCAAAATTGAGATTGGTTGAACCATCTGCCAGATGCTCAAAATTGAGAATAATATTATGACTGTCAGTATTATCAGGCTTGAAATTTAGGTTTAGGTTGTGAGCATCAACGGTGCCGAGCTTATTTTTAAAATCCACATGAGCACCCTTTTTAAATTAAGATCTGAGTTTTATCGATTGGATAGACAAGGTGCCACCCACGACCAGATTAGTATTCGCCAAGGTGATGTCTGTTCCCACGGTTAGATCTGCAGCTACTTCACCAGCACCATTATAAATACGCGCCCAGGTGGCGGTCCCTGTTTTAATGACGGTGGCTGTATCTGTTGGGTGAAGCTCTACATAAGTGGCCGTGGTTTCTTTAATGCACGGCTCAGGAAATACCAACGTCACCAAAGCGTTGTTTGAATCTGCCGCAACTGTAGTGCTGGCAGGCTGCACACCCTCGTAAAAAATAACGGTAGCACTTTGGCTACCGTTATCCATAAATTCTGCAAAGGCTTGAATCATGGCAAGCCGAGCGTTGACTGAAGTTTTACTCATTTTGGCACCACGTTATCTTGAATGACTGCGTTATATTGCTGCCTGCGATCAAATGCAACGATATATGTTTTTAAATCTGTATTTAAACCTAAAAACTGATAATCACCGTTTTGATCGGGTTGTCTGACTGCGATCGGCCGTAAATTTGCTTTGTTATATAAAACAACAGTAGCATCTTGATATTGCATTCCAAGTTTTTTAACTGAGCCATGGATTTCTGCAATAATCGGACCTACTGCAATACTTTGCATCAGAACTGATGTTGGGGTTGCTTTTCTTGGGCAAGGCTTCATTCTAACTCCCCCAAATAAAAACAAAGAGATCCCAGATCAGACCCTGTATTTATCACATCAAAAACATACATGGATCGCTCTGATATAATAGGAGTGGTTACCAACAAGCTACTCTTGCGAATCCCATTATAATAGACATGCTTTAAAGAACCTCTCAATTCTCTATTTTCGCCAAAAAATGGAATTTGTAACGCAGCCACTTCACCCGAGTATATGTTGCTGTACCCTGTTTTGTAATCAGGAAGTATTGGGGAACAATAGACAGGGGTTTTTACATTGAAATTAGGCGACATAGACAAGAACTGTGAAGCGGTTGAGTTGTTAACCAAGGGTGCTCCTGCTCTTATGTTGTTCGGCTCAAAACTGGTATATGCAGCATGATAGCTAAACAATGACATTAAAAACCACGGAGTTTGTTTACTTATCGAATCATACAGCCCTGTGCCGTAAATTAACTTACGATGATTGTCGGAAGATGCTTCGTAAGGTGATAAATAATAAAAAGCATCGCGATCTCCACAGAGAGTAAATGGTCGATTACCATTGGGTGGTGTTGATTCTTCAGTAGCGCTGCTAAAAGCTGTTCCCGATCTTGCCCAGAACCACTTAGACCATCCTCTGACTGTCCCGCGACCTGCACCCATGATCTTCCAATTTTTCGCAGGGTCAGCAGGATCAAAAGGCAACTGAAGTACATCAGGATTTTCATAATCATCGATGTGATCCATGTGCTCAAGCAATCCAACCATCGCATACTTGGCGTATGTCTCTGTATATGAGCCTGTATCACTTGCAAGTGATTCATCGACACGGATATAAGGGTGCTGCGCTGTTGGGTTCTTGGCACGATAAACGCGCTTAACATCACCTACGTCACGGAAAATAATCTCGTAACCAAGGGATGCTAACTTTGCTGAGCCAACTGTTGTAATGCTTGTTTCAGTAATCGTGGTGTGTGGTTTTAAAATTAGCTTGGTTGTGCTCGGCACACCTTTAATGCGGTATTTTTGATTGAGTGATGTAGGTGTAAATCCTGTTAATTCAACAATCTGAAACAACATGGCCTTATGTGCTGAATACAAAGTGATATGCACATCACCTTGAGCATCAATTGAGGCTGCTGTGATTTGGGTAAAATCAATACCCGTCACTAAGGCTTTGTCCAACAAGCGAATCAAATCACCCCAGTTATTACCCAGTATTAAGCCGTTTAAATGGCTAAAAAACTGCACGTCTACATCTGTCGCCATATTTTTTACTCATAAAAAAGACCGCATTACGCGGTCAAATTTGATTTATATTTTAAACAACGCGGTCAATATCACCACGCAGCATGATTTGGAATTGATCGGAAATTATAGATGGTTCAGACTGTTTTACAGTCCGAATCACCCAGACGGGGAAGTTTGCAGCAACCGTGTTAAAGCGCAAGACGTTACCATTGGCCCAACCTGCACCCCAACCTTCTTTTTTGATTGTGAAATACGGTACACCAGTGACTGGATTGATTGGCGCATAGTCCGCATTGGTGGTACCGGTGCCAATCTGGCCAGAATATTCACCAATGCATCGAAATGATTGTGCATCCGTAAACTGGATATACCAGCGCTCCTGAATGGCGCCTTTGTTGGTGACTTGAATTGGATACAGTGCATCGTTGTAATTCGCTGGTATGGTTGCGCCCACAGGTGCATCTGCCCAAGTACTATTCCACGATCCTTGCACAAATTTACGTGTATAACGCGCCTGCATGTCACCAATGACCAATGCAGATCCAACAATAGTATCGACTGCATCATAGTTATGGGTTAAAGGCTTGGTAAATGTCAGCTGGCCATTGATTTGCACATCACGGATCAGGCCCATATCCTGATAGCGGTATTTAACTGTCAGCGGTGCGACCAGATTACCCAGTGCGAAGTCACCACCCAATGTCACACGGCCATAATCATAATCAACTGTGTACAAATCGAAAGCGACTTTCGTTCCATGAGTATCTTCAAGTTCCGCCCACGAAATACGCTGATCATTTAGATCATAGGTGGTACCTGAAATTGCACTTGGTAGTTCCTGAGCTTTGCTTGAGCTGACAATACCAATGCCACCAACACGGAAGATCGGCACCCGGCCATCGATCGGCAAACGTGTAGCAGACAGACCCAAGATTTCAGAATCCAGAGGAATGTAGGTATAAGCTACAGCGTTATAGCGTACAGATGAAGCATCGACCCAGACCGGAATATTAATATAACGGCCATCCAGATCATCATATTCGAGTAGTGGGGCATACCAGTCATTCGCTTCAATCTCAGTCCGGTTGGCTTCGGTAATTTTGGTTTTGGTGTAGAAGTAAATCGTGACAAAGCCATTATCCCAATTCACCTGACCATGCGCCCGGCTGGTTTCGATCACCCCATTTTCATCAGCAGTTAAAGTTAGCTGCCCAAATTCAATTGATGCTAAAACCACAGTTAATGATTGCGGTCGGATCGGCATGATTGGTGTTCTAAAACTGATTTTATTGACCGGCAATAAGTCGGTCGTTGTGGTTAAGGACTCCAAAGCAATCGTGTTATCTGCATTTGGGGTCCATGAGTCGATTTCAACAATACCGGTGCCATATTGAATAACACCTGACTGAATCCCACTGTTATTGGCTGGATTCACATTGCGATATAGCAAGCCGGTACGATCCAGAAAGGTATCAGCGCCCACCTTAAATCGGGCTGAGCCTGTCAGAATTTGCTCATCAAAACCGGATGATAAATCCAGCTTGAGTTTGTTTGCCGTCACGGTATGAGTTGCCGAGTTTGAGCCGGATGTGTCACGATATTTAACTTGTACATCAACAGCATTAAAGGCCTTCAGCTCAACCTGTTCGCCTTGAATACCTGACGTTTGTGGAGAATAAAAAGACATATTTCCTCGCTAGGCAGCCGCATAGGTAGCCATAGGTGTAAAGGTTTGCACAAATCTGCTCGCTGAACTTTTTGGTGTGACTTCAACTGCGCCAGTGGCATAGATAATGGTGCCTTGCACTTGACCACGGCTATTCACTAGATTACCCATAGTTGCATTCACCGGCACATCTGTCAGAGTTACAGACCCTGTAATCCCCTCACTGCTTTGAAGTGGAATTTTTAACTCAACACTATTTGGCTGAATTGCTGGTCCTGTACCAATGGTAAAGGTCAGCTTTTGATTTACAGGAGCAACATCCATCTTGGTCTGCTCAAGTGAGGATCCATAGTTATAGATCACCGAAAAAACTGTGCCTTTCTGGGGCAGCTTGTTTGGAATGATCTTGCCAATCCCGGTGGCATAATTGATTTCACCTGTAGCATCACCAGTAAACTTACCCTGAGCATTTGATGTTGCAGTTTTCGCCTCACCCTCAAGGGTCCAATTAATGGTGATACCCGGCAATACACCCGGTCGACCCAAATCAAACTCAAATGCAGCTTTCTCCACACTTAAATTAGATCGCACAAAAGTGATAATCGGTGTGCCCCAGTTCAGCAGGATCGGCGTATCTACATCCGGTAATGCGCCTGTGGTGAGTAACCAAGAACCAGTTTCATAATTGATCATGCCTGAACCAAAAGATGGACTGGCAGCCTTTAACTGCCCCGAGCCATCATCTTTGAGTTCATAGAACTTGCCTTGTGACATATACGAGATTGACAAAGCGCCTGGTGCAGGAATTGGAATTAAAACTCCGGTCCAGTTGGTGCTTTGGTTATTTTGAGTCACCGGAATGGCGTGACTCTGGTAATACTGATTCGGTGCAGCTGCTGGTTTAAAAGTAATATTCAAACTTACGGTTCCAGCCGGTGCTGCCGCAGTCCACTGAATCAAACCACGCTGATAATCAATCGTGCCGACCTGAGTGCCCTGAGTATTTTTAAGCAAGCCACCCTGATCGGTAATCTGCTGTCCTTGTAAAGTAAAAGACACACTGGAAGGAATCACTGCTGAACCGATATACAGGTTCTGACTCACACCAACAGTCATGCCGGGATAATTGACTGTAATCGTGCCTTCATTACCTGCCACCAGTACCACGCTTTCACCTGCAGCGTTGACATCAATAATTGGAGTCTCTGTCTGGGCAGATGGAATCAGCTGTGCAAAGATACTTTTGGCATTTACCGTGAATTCACCCACATTGGCTTCAGAAGCCAGTGCTGTAGATGAGTAATACAGACCGGTATCAGCAACAATGGTGTCGCGGATAATAGTTTTAGATTTCTCACCGTTGTACCACTGGCGTGCCGATAAACCGACAAAATCAACTTCCAGAGCATCATTTAGAGAGTAAGTGGCAACCTTGTACTCAACACCCTTATTGTTGACCACCATGATCGCAGTGCGTGTTTCAACTTTGGTGATTCGCACATACTGCTCACGCTCTAATACCTTGCCTTCATCACTGATTAGGACAACCGTATCCCCAACGGATGATTCAGTTTCTTGCGGAAACATGGCCACCTGCAGCGATGACATACCTTTCCAGTGAGTATCTAGCGGTGTACCAGCAATCTGACCGCCTTTAGCCAAGTAATTCTCTACCCGGTTCTGGGCAGACTGACGCTCATCCGTCCAGTTTTTGGTACTGAATAGTAGTGCAGATACGTTTGGGTCTTTAGGTAGTTCAGACACAAAGACTGTTGCACCCATGAGTAAATCGGTGTCTTCGGTTGTGACTGCCGGAAAGACCTTGCGCATAGATACATCGCCCATGGTGCGATCCATTTCCGACACATCATTGAACAGGTTATTGCTAATCCCATCCTGAACCACAACGCCAGAATATTTACCACCGCCATCAGAGTTATCGGTCAAGCGTTCAGACTTGTAAATTACTAAATCCTTAGTTTCAATCGCCATCGTCTAACTCCGTAAAGCGCAAAGTCACATTAAAATAATCATCCAGTGATACCGCTGGAATTCCTTTCACCGGTGCAGCCTCTAAAGCCCCATCCTGGTGGTTAAATTTGACGGTGAATTGTCGGTTGTCATGTGGTTGCTCAAACTGCAGTTTGAAATTCTCACCTTGCAGCTTGGACCATTCCAAAACAGTTCGCAGTTCACGCAGCTTAATCCACCCCATACTGGTGTCTGCCGGTTGTAGAGTGATAGGTCGACCAGACTTCTTTTTGCCTTCCTGAATGATCAGAGAGCCATCCATGGCGTAGGCTTGATTCTGTTCAATAGCCTTCCAGGAGAATTCATCAGGCCATAAAAAACCGTCCTCTAATGGGACGGTTTCGGATGTTGCTAAGCGAACGAGTTTCATGTTGATTTCGCCTGTACTTTAAGTTGATTGACCAGTTGATTCATCAATGATTCCTGCTCGGCCGTACCGGAAAAGTCCAGTGTTTTTCCATCAAACTGAATCTGATAATTCACTGTTTTGCCACCGCCCTGAAGATTGCTGGTTGATGGTGATGATGGGGTGGATGGTGCATAGTCATTCAGGTTACTAGATCCGATTGATCTACCATTCTTGCCAACATACTGCTCCAGCCGCTCGATCTGCTCCATAACATACATCGCATTACCAAGGGCCTTTTGGTTGTCATAGGCAGTGGTCCCATACTTTCTCTTCACCCACTCATTGGAAGCAGATTTGTAATAACCACCCGCCACTGGTTCGGCATCTTGGAAGAGCTCTTTGGCTTTTTGCTTGGTATCACCTTCATAACCAATATCCTTAAGTCTCTGTTCAATTTCTTCAACAGAAAGCCCGTGTTTAGCGGTTTTTCCGGTTTTGGATGCCTTCATCTTGCCCTGAGAAGCCATAGCTGCTTCCGTTGCTTTGCGAGCTTCTTCCCATGCTTCAGTAGTATCGTTACCTGCTCTAACACCCCTACGGCCGAGATCATCGAAGCCATCACCCGCATTACCTGTGGCATTACGAACACGGTGTAAGCTTTCTTCCACAGCATTGTTGGCTTTCACTGAAACTTGGCCGGTTTCACTTACCTGGATCGATAAGCCTAGTGAGGCAGCTTTGGCATTTGCGGCTGCAATACTTTGAGCATCACCCGAGGCATACGCCAGCTGAATTGTCTTTTCATAAGCCTTTTGAAGATCCGCTTGAGTAGCCTGGCCACTCTGGCGTACTGTTTCAAAATCAGCCAATGCCATTTGAGCTGACAATCGAAGTTGCTCTTTGGTTTTAATGCCAAGCCGCTCGAAAGCCCTTCCTGTTTCATCCAAGACATCAGGTAACTCAGAAGTAGCTCTCTTTATTGCAACAATACCCAATTCAACCTGCTTGGTTGAGAACACACCCTGCGCTTCAAACTCTTGAAGCTTGGCTTTGGCCATATCAATTTCAGCTTGGCTTTTTGCCTTACTAAGCCACTCCTCCCATGCTTGGTAAAGAACATCACCAGCCTGTTTACCGGTATACCCTGCCTCACCTAACTTAGTTTTAAGCCCATCCAGTTCATTTCCAGAACTAGAAAAAGACTTAGAAACCTTGTTTAGCGAAACATCCAGATCTACACCAAATAGCTTGGCAGCGGCAGATGCTCTTGAATACGCTGTTTCAGCCACCTGACCGGATCCAGTATTAGCCTTATTGAGTTCAGCTATACGTAAATCACGGTTTTGGGCTAGCTCAGCTTCTTTGGTATTAATGGCATTAATTGAAGCTTGAGCGGAGGCTAAGGCATTTAGATCACCAGTCTTCTTGGCTTGCTCAATCTGTTGTTCCAGGAGTGCACGTTCAGCTGCAGCCTGTTTCTGATAAGCCAGATATTCCTCATCGGCTTTCTTAACATTCTCCTTGGCCAACTTGAGAGCTTCTTCTTTTTTGGCAGCGCTTTCAGCAGCCTGTTCTGCACTCAGGCCAGCCTGAACACTAACCTTTCCAGCTTCATCCATAGTAACGATGTAGCCTTTGGTTAATAGATCGGCTTGCATCACGCCGTCCATGACACCGCCATTGGCCTTGATAGCAGCCTCGGCATAAGCCTGAGCAGAAGCCAGCATATCCTTATCTAATGCGGCTTTATTGGCTGCATGCTCCTTTTCGCGGCCCTCCAGTTCATTAGATTTCTGAATGATTGCATCAATGGTCGACTGGTTGCCATCCTTGCGCGCTTGATTTAATTGCGCATCGATGGCAGAACGTTCTGCTGCCAAATCTTTAGACTTTTGGGTAAATTCTTGATTCTGCTTTGCTAGTTCTGCAAAGGTGGCATTGTTGCTCTGCAGGGATTCTTGGTTTTTCTGATCTTGGGTCTTTCCAATGTCTTCAATAGCAGCAATACCTGCAGATTTAAAGCCCATTGCACCAGCAGTTGCACGGTCATAATAGTCCTGTGCTTTCTTGGCCATTGCATCCATATCTGCAATAGCCTGATCCTTGGCATCGCCCCATTTGAAATTGGCTTTAAACCCTATCCATGCAGCACCAACATCATAAAACACGCCAGCAAGCAGGTTGGCAACTATACTAATTGCTTCAAAACCATCACCAATGAATCCAAATACTACATTGAGAGCCTGCAAGGCTTTGGTGAAGCCATTAGTCTTATCTGTTGCTGTATCTATGCCGCTTTCAAAATTAAATATTGCTCCAAGCAACGTATCAAGCTGGTCTACGGCGATTCCAATTCCATTGCCTAAAGAACCAGCCATGGACTGAATAGTCTCGTAGGTAGTGCTTAATGCCTCTTTAAGTGCCTCAATTGTGGCTGGATCGATTTTTTTAAGCTGATCCCCTACCCAGATAAAGCCTTCACCAATATCTTCGAGTATGGCCTCTATCACATCCATATTGTCAGCAAGAGTAACCAGCCACTGCGCTACCGTTGCTGATGCACCGTTTGCCTGGTCCATTGTGCCGATCAAGATCTGCCACTGTGTAGCGATTCGCTGTAAGGCATTGCCAATGGTGGTTGGAAACTTAGTATAATCGGCTTCAATTGCAGCGGATTGGCTTTGCAATGCCTTAATAACCTTCTCTGCTGATAGCTCACCATTCTCAGCCATTTTACGCAGTTCACCAGTGGTCACACCTAATGACTGAGCTAAGGCTTTAGAGATGCCCGGAGCCTGCTCCATGATCGAGTTGAACTCATCACCACGGAGTACACCAGACTGTAATGCTTGCGTGAATTGGGTTATTGCTGCATCAGCTGCAGCTGCTGACCCACCGCCAGTTTGAATGGCCATGTTAATGGTTTTGACCAGATCTAGACTCTGCTGCTGAGTTAAGCCCATTTGCTTACCGGTATCATTCACCTTGGTAAATAGACCAGCGGTGGCATCCAGACTTGAGTTGGTCATCAATGCAACCTGGTGCACCCTAGCCATGGCTTGAGTAAAATTTCCACCATCACTGGTTGCGATGTTGATTCGAGCTGAAAGGTTGGTATAGGAATCCGCAGCCTCTGCTAACTCACGAAGGCCTAAGCCAATACCAATACCGCCCATAACCCCAATAAGGGCGGTAAATCCGGTTTTTAGTACCCCTATTCCCTTCTGCGCCGTCTGAGCTGCTGTATCTGTTTCTTTTAGACTTGTATTTGCCTTACCTACTTCAGCCTGAAATCCACTAAAAGCCTGATCTGCTTGCTGCACTTCTTTTTCTAGTTGATCAACCTGGACTTGTGCTTTTTCAATATCTGCAGGTGAAGCTTTAGTTTTTGAAAACGCTTCAAGGTTTTGCTTGGCTTGAGCTAAATCCCCTTTAAGTTGGCTCAAAGCTTTTTCGGTTCTATTGCCAAAATCAGTAAAATTCCCTGCTGTAGATTTTGCGTTGTCACCAGCATCTTTGATAATGCCTGTAGCAGCATTTAGGGACTGGGTAAGCTTGTCTGCTAACTCACTGGTGCCTTTAGGAATAATATTTCCCATCTCTTTGGAAGCATCAGTGGTTGCTTGTTTTAAACGCTCTGATTCTTGCTTTATTGCGCTAAAAACAGACTTTGCCGCATCTTCGGACTGCTTGATATTGCCAACAAATCCTTTGGTGTCGGCATCCATGATTAATTTGAATGTTAAATTCTTACCAGACATACGGGCCTCTAAATTTTAGGCATTAAAAAAGCGCCTTGAGGCGCAGCAGATATAAAAAACCGACCTCTTATTGGGTCGGCTTACTTAAGAACTTCTATTAATTTTGCTATGGCTTGTAGTATGGGTGCTAATTGCCATGTCCCTACACCTACAATCACCAAGAAGCAGACAATGTAGGTCCAGCGCCTTAATGCTTTACTTTCTGATAATTGATTCATTGCTTTATCAACCTTTAAATCTAGGTTAAAATTCATCTATGGTTTGCTTCCTTCTGCCATAAGGTTGTGAACACAAAAAAGCCCGTGACTCGTAATCATGGGCTTTTTGCTTTTTTTGGGTATAAAAAAAGCCCACCGAAGTGAGCTTATGCAATAATTAAAAGAGTCTATTGGCTAGATTGCAGCATTCCGAGATTAAATGCATCTACCGAGTCTATGTTGACTATTATACTTGTTTGGCTTGAAGGAACTTTAACCCCATTCACCCAATACGCAGCATTTTTTAGATGAAGATATTGAAGTTCATCCATTGGCGTTTCTGGAATTTCGCCTTTTTCTTCGACTATCTGTGCATCAATAATATCTACATGATGTTTTAAGATTACATTCTGTTCGAGAGTGAAAAACTCACTTCTTGATATTAATTCACCACTAATCAACTGGCCATTTACACTTAAAGTAATAGGTAGTGTTTGCTTCTTTTCTACAACGATAGAATCATTTGCATTAACAACAAGCACTCTTAATAAACCGTTTTTCATATTTATCCCTATAATTTTTTAAACCTTGCTGCAATTTCTCTTCATGTGATAGAGAAATCTTTTCGCCTTTTGTACTATATAATCAATTTTCAGGTTAGTTCTAATCCTTAACCATAATTACACGCAAGTTGTTATGAAGGGCTTGAGAATCTAAAAGCGATTCTCAAATATGAGAAGCATCAAAAAAGCACCCTAGGGTGCTTTTGATTTACGATACTTTTTTATCAGCATCATCTAATTCATCGAGAAAATTATTTACTTGCTGTCTGAATTCCATTGGTCGTGAAATATATGGAATTGGTGCATGTGAGCCACCCACCCCTTTAACTACAATAGACCCAAAATTAAGAATTCGCCCCAAGATGCCTTGATCGACCCCTAAACTTTCAACACGATTTACTTTTAATTCAATTGTATTTCTTCGAATTAATCCAGACTTAGCAATGATACGTCTATTTGTTAGAGCTAGCTCTGTTGTTAGAACATGTATAGCAGCTATCCCAATTAAAATTAGTCCGATAAACAAAGAAACTCCGCTCTTTGATCCCAGCGCAGATAAAATAAATAGCCCCCCGAACAACAAATACCAGAATTGAGATAACCATGTCACTTGTGCTTTGATAATGATTTTCTCATCTCTAGCCAAGTTCTCTTCAATATAACTTCCCATATGACCCCTTATAAGTATTGATTTAATATGGCCATACTACTGTTTGCTTATTTCTTTATCAATCAGAAACCATTTCTTTCTTAAATGACTCAAAACCTTTCTTATCAGATTGTGCCACACGCGCTGCAACGGCGTTATTAAAGATTCCCTGCTTGTACATCTTGTTTGCTGCCTTAACGTAGCCTTGGAATGCACCGTAGGTCATTTCCATGATTTCGCTATGCTGATGACCCATTGATACCAGAAACTGGAATGAATCAAACCAGGTAGAGTCATCTTTCTTTTTAATACCGCGTTTCGGTTTTTCGTATTTGAAGTAAGCCTGGTTGATCAGAAGCACTGCCTTAAGTAGCTCTTTAAACCCTTGCTCATTAGCAGCAAGTTCTACCAGTGATTCATTGTTCAGATCAGTAATGCATGCCATGGTCGAAATGACTTGCACCCCATGAGCTTTAAATAGCCCTGTCAAAATCTCATCTGAATGATTTTGGTCTTTGATGAAGTTCTTCAAAACTTCAGCATGCACCGCCCAGGTATCAAAGTCTTTCATCTGGATCTGACGCACTTCGATGTCATTAACTTTGATGCTTCGGTTTGTTGCTAGGAAAAAATCATTCATGGTGGAATCCCGAGAAAAATTTTAGATATTAAAAAAGCACCCTAAGGTGCTTTTCTTTTAACTTTAATAAAGGCTGAATTCTATAAAGTCCAACTACCACCTTGTCCCATCTCATAAACGATGAAAATTAAGGCTAGTACCATTAGTATGACAACAACGATTTCTGTTTTCGTTAGCATTTTCGGTGCTCCACTTTTCATCATTCATATGATAAGCAAAGCAAACAATTAATAACATAAATATTACAAAAAAATTATTGGATGTTACAAAGATTTAGAAGTTAGGGAAGTTTCTTTAGCAACAAAAAGTTTCATCAGAAAAGCATTCTTACGTAAACCTAGAAACCTATAACTTTAGACCTGAATATCTTACATATCCCGACATAGCTGCTACATCCACGATTTAAATCATTCTCTAGACTGAAATTAAGTCTTAGAAACGTAGAGGAAATTCAAATGAAAAAGTATTCGAAAATTCTAATCTTGGTTTTATTCGGATTCACTGGCACCGCAGCTATCGCATCAGAACCACCAATTGAGGCTACTGCTGCAGCTGAAGCGCAACAGGTTGCTTTAGAGTATGCAAAGAAACAAGCTGATACACCCGAATCATCTGATGAATAAAAGAAAGCCCTCTAATGAGGGCTTAATAATTATTTATTCCAGCTTGGTATACAGGCGCTTTTCCATGAAAGCTCAAATTGCTTTGGATCCATCTGATTTTCTACAAGCACTATATTTTTTTCAATCACAACAAAGCGTTGGAAAGCAGTGTATTTGTTATCTTTGTCCCTATAGCTTACCTCTCCACACTCTCCTATTTGATTACGAAACTTAGCTGAATCAGGATTTGGAAGAAAAGTTTTAGTTATCTCTCGTATTGATTTGAGCTGTTGTTCTTTTAATATCTCTGGATTAGAAGATTGAGCATTAAATTCTTGCTGACTACATCCAGTTAATATTGTAAAAACCAACAAAAAAACTATATGTTTCATAAGCCCCCCTTTTCCTAAAGGCGGAACTTTACATTATTTTGTTGATTAAGCTGATTGTATTTGCACATACTTTTGTAATTTTATGTTTAGACGCTTTAGGGCTTTTTTATGTAAATATTAAATAATTAATAAAGATTTCAAGTTATTTAAAACCTCCCGAAGGAGGTTCTTAATTAGTTAACTGGCTGACACACAAGATAAATAATAGTAGAAATAATTATTACGGCTAGGATGGAGACAAATATTTTCTATTTTAGTCATAGCAGTTTTATTCTTAACGTGAAGTGAATATCTTTTATATCCCCATCAGATGAAAATTAGAATAACAAAAGATTACATAATCTTTATTTTTTACTATTTATTAAGTTTCATCTTAAATGTTTTAAGACTTATTACTATAAGGCAGGCACAAAAAAAGACGCATAGCGCCTGTGGAGTTCTTTGTGCCTGTATGGGTTACGGTGTTGTCGCTGCCGGAATCGTTACGATATGACCATATAAGCCAAGTGTTGGGTCTGTTTCTTTACCCACATCAGATAAGGCCTGACCAGAGATTTCATACTGACCCAATTCTTCATGAATTAATGGGAAAGTGGTTTCAGGTGACTTTTTAGTTCGCCATAAGCGCACAGCCATGTGCTTACCATTTGCCGTGTTCACCCCTTTAAAGAACAACTCATATTCTTCATTAAAGTTATTTGCCAAAGTGGTATGTGTTACGGCGCCTGTTGTATAGGTGGCTAGGATCGGCATCGTGAGGTCTGCTACATCATGGAAGATCACAGTGCCAAACTTAGCATCCACGGTGTACTGATCATCAGTAAGTGTTTTTGGTGTACCGCTAGTAGAGTCCTTAAAGGTCACTTCTGATAAGTTGTAGCCCTTTAATTGGATTTCCTGACCAGCAACCACAGTACCCAATGATTCATCAGCAATCGCTTTGCTTACAACTTCAGAGTTGGTACCAGATACGATGTACTCCAGATTGTCTTTGTCTACTTCTTCAAGTGTTCCAGAGAAATTCACAGAAGTTGTATTTACCATCGTAAAGTCAGTTGTGCGATTGCCTGATGTTGACTCTTGATGCTCAATAACATCTGCACCAATTTCAAGCTCAAAATCGGGCACGTTACCCAGATGACGCATAGCGCCAGCAATACCATTGGTTAGCTTGGATAAATAGAATTTACCCTGCAACGAGATATATTCTTTAGCCATTACTTTTCATCCCCTGTAGTTTTCTTGGCTGGAGCAGCTTTAGCTTCAGGAAGTTCCTGAATCACACCATCTGCCAGTAATTTTTTAATTTGAGCATCATCCAGGCCGCCGACCATATCGCCTTTTTGAAAGCGGCCGACAGGCTGAGTTGCCTTGTATTGTTTTGCCATGACTGGCTCCTAAATGAATTTTTGTGATTCAAAAATAATCGTGATGTATGCAAAGCCCGGACTGTAGCCATCCCGAACTGAAATAAATTCCAGCGCCGTACGTGATGCTTGTGGTTGCCAACCGGAAAGCAGTTGAATCACCTTCTCAGTCAAAAGCCCCGCTTCATCACTTACAGCACGTCCATCGGTCATTTGAGATTGAGCATTGCGACATGCCACCGTAACCGCCCATTGCTGACCGATCTGGTTGATACTTCCACGACCTGCACTTGCCTTTTTATCTATACGAACAAAATTGACGTGTGCCGACGGCGTGACTTGCGACATCTCTGTTACGCTGACTGAATGGAATTTCTTTCAGCTTTTCTGCAATCTCATCACGTACCGCGAAGAAGGTGCTCATCTATAAAACTCCCGACAATATCCAAAACCATGACTTCATCTTCCGCATCAAGACCGAGTTGAGTTCGAGGCGGTAGAATCGACTGCTTAACTTTCCGATATTGACCACCCACTGCAAAAGTAATGTATTGGCCATTCTTAGGTAGGATTGTTGCGCCGTAATGCAGATGTGGCGCGTACGCAACATCTGTACCCACTTCCACACCACTTGAAAGTACATTGTGTGTGTAGGAATTCATTAGGCGGCCAGTATCGCGCAGCGTCTCGCCACCCTGCATACGTGCACGCCATGAAATCTTCCACGGGTTACCATCAACATCAGTACCGGTTAAAAACCGATTGTGGACACTACTTTCAAGCCCAGCACCGATCTCATCAAATAACTGAGCCTTTAATGAGTCAAAGCTACCCAATTGCTTAAGCACTGCTTCAATAGGTGAACTATCTGCCTGAATGGTTATTGCAAAAGCCATAAGCACCTCACTTCAAGCTGGGCATCTGGTCCAGGACAGAATCTCCAAATACACCACCGGTATATGAAGTACCGACTGGCGCCGTTGAAGGTCGTCCTTTAGGTTGGTCATCCACGATCTGGTTTGTTTCAGGTAACTGAATCTGCAAATGTGCTTTGTTATCAGCAACACGTTTTAAGAATGCGATTGCATCTTCATAACGCTGTCGCACCTCATCGGTGGGTTGCTGGAAATAAAGACGATAGCGTGCAATATCACACGCCATACGCTTTAAATTACTCGGCACTTTAGGCAGCGGCAAAGGATAACGACCACCGATGTGGCCGTTAATTTCCTCTGTTGCATCCTGAATTGCATCAGTTACTGAAGACTGAGACGGGAGCATCGTTTTCAGATTTTCAATCTCATCACCAAATCGTGCGACCAAATCCGCTTCAGTCGCATACATAGATCACCTACTTGGTTTCATCCGCTGGCTTATCACCCGCTTTAGGTTTTGCAGCAGACTTTGCCTTTTCAAGCTCAGCCACTTTAGCCTTCAGATCAGCAACTTCTTGATCACCCTTGGCCTTGTCCGCAACTGCTGCCTGATTGGCTTCAGTTAAGGTTTTATTTGCTGCTGTTAACTCAGCATTGGCCTTTTCAAGTTCAGCCAAGCGTACGGCCGTGCCATCTGCCTTAGGTTCTTCCGGCTCTTGATATTCTTCAATAGCCCCAGATGCTAAAAGGGCCTGAAGTTGTTTAGCTTCAAGCCCTTTGATTTCATCACCTGGCATAAAATGCCCGATGGATTGTTTTGCTGTGTACTTCGGCATGTCTTGCTCCTTATAGGGTGATAAAGCCAGTACCACCAACGACACCGTTCTTATTAGACGGCACAACCAGTGGAGCAGATTCAGTCATCAGCATGATGCCGCTTGGATCTTCGCAGTACCACTGACGATCAAAGTATTGCTGAGCAACGCCGTTGGCCAACATGTTTTTAATCTTACAGTGAGCAACTGAACCATTAGTATCAGAGATCAAAGAGAAGTAATCTTTAGGAATAAAACGATTCACCTTGCCCTTGTTGCGGTAGGTTGCGTCATATACCCAGAATTCGATTCCATCAAAAGTACCTTTGAAGGTCGCCGATTCCTTAACACCAAAACTTGGATTCACTGGAACAGAAATACCGGCATACGGCGTGATGAACTCTTTCTTAAACTCTTCATTGTTCCAGAGAGCCGCCCAAACCAAGCCAGACATAACAGACAGCTTAGCTTCACCACCATCAGCAGCCAATTGACGTTCAAGCATGGTGCGGATATCCGTTACAGGCTTGGCACCCGCTTCATTCCACTTGGTTAAGGGCGTAAATGTTAAAGATGCATCACGACGGTAATCCACCAGGTTGTATTCATAATCATCGGAGTGAAGCGCGTATTTACCATTTTTCAGTAAATCAATCGCCATCATCATGACAGAGTTATCAATCGCATCATGGTTACGCTTCATTACCGAGATCTGAGCAATGATCATTTGCTCTTGCTCAGATAATCGCTGGTTACCGGTAGAGATGATACCTGCGGTACGTAAACGTTCCAGTAATGCGATTTCAAAAGTTTCAGCCGGAGTGACTTGGTTCTTTGGCTTGTAGTAAGCCGGCTTCACATGACGTACTTCACCAGATTGGGTGGTATCAAATGGCTTACCAGGCTGTTGCGGAGATACCAGCGGCGCCAGATCATGTTCGGCAGACACTTCAGCCAAAGGCACATCATCACGGTTAAATAACGGGCGGTTTGGGAAAAGCTTGTCTAAAAGCCAAGTATCCATTGGACGGTAATTTGAGTGGATTAGTGCAAGTTCGCCCACATCAAGAAGTTCAAGTGGAGCACCTTCAATATTAAAAGACTGTGGCATGTTGTTTTACACCTTAGAAAGTTCGATTTTTCATATTGAGCAGGAGTCAGCAAGGTTCCATTTACAGATACAGCTTCAATACTGAACACTCCGCCGTAATACACCGGGATTTCGATCCCGTCAGCGGCCTTGATTGTGGCTTCTGCAGCCGATACATCCTGACCACAAATCACATCCCATGTTTTTTCATCTACAGCATGAGCCAGTACATTGGTATCTGACACCGTTAATAGATCACCGTATTTAAATGCTGTGGCGGTTGGCACCTTTGCATTGGCACGACGTAATTTTTCATTGTCTAGGATCAGCCGTTTTGAAGTGACCGAAATAGGCGGTACATAGTGAATAGCCATGAATTATTTCCCCTTTTGTTCTGCAAATGCTTGTGCACCAGAAGTGAATTTGTGAGTGTCGTTATTATTCGACTGACCACCTTGCCCCGGATTAGCTTGATGGCTAAATAGGTGAGCAAATGCCGGATTTACACCTGGTGTTTGTTGTTGCTGTTGTCCAGCTGGTGGTTGCTGACTACCTGCCGAGAATTGACGAAGTTGCTTAGCCGTGAAAGTAAAAACTGAATCATCCATATTGGTATAAGCGGTTTTATCTTCCGCACTAAACTGTGTTTTCAGCTCAGTTTCTAAAGCTGCAATTTCATCAGCGCGCTTTTGCGCTTTGAATTGCTTAAGTTCAGTCAACGCATCATCACGCTCACGCTCTGCCTGCTCTTTGGCCTGTTGTGCTTTTTCTAATTCGGTCACGTTGGTGTCCTCTTTGGTTGGATTTGGGTTAGCTTTGCCCGAAAAGGCTTTAATTGATGTATTACGATCAGCACCAGTCGAGCAGATCGTAAATTCACGAATACGGTTTTGACGGAAGATGGTGATTGGGCCTTCAAACGACTGACCATTTACAGTGACCGTTTTGCCTTGAGACACTTCTTCAATCGATCCCGGATCAATCATCATCGACATCTGGAACGGGAAACCGTCATCAGAGTCCTGGACAATTTCCTGTGCTTTCGCATTCGTAAGAAAATCACCAGATACATCAATCTTTCCATTTGTATCTACAGCTTGAACTACACCAATTCGACTTGAACCAAAGTGTTCTTCAAGCAAGGCTGTTGGCTTATCAATCTCGATCCCATCAAGATCAAAAACGACACCAGAACGCCCCCAATACCAATGACCATCTACACGACCACCAGCATAAGCAGTGCCTTTAAATTTCCGCTTCTGCCCTTCTTCGGCTTTCGGCACTTCGATTGCTGAGGCATTGAATAAATACTTCAGCCGTTCTTCATTTGGATCTGGCATTTTTCATGCTCCAATAAAAAAGCACCCGAAGGTGCTCAAAGTTGAATATGTAAATTAGTTGACCAAGGCTTTGAGTGTATAAACCATCTGCCCTTCAATCGCCTCAATTGAAACCACTTCAAAAGAGAATCCCATCGGAATCAGTACACCGTTACCAGCATTCAGCATGTCCAGATCAATACCTAGCCCTTTGGCATTTTCAATCTTAATCACGATATCTGAAGCTGTATCAGCCATCAGCAACGGCGCATTCAATTGAACTGTCTGCCCCACCTGATAAGCCGCTACTTGATTAAGTGTCGCAGCACCCACCACGGTTGAAGCTGTATTGCTTGCTACAGCCTGAATAGCTGCCATGTCGGTACTAAGCCAGCGCTTAAGTACATCATCAGCCAGTGAGCTTGTAGCAGAGTTTAAATAACCAGACAGTGCGGCATCATTTCCTTGCACATAGTCTAGAAAGGTACGGATCGCACTTGGCCGAATACTTGGATCAAGTGGAATTACCGTATTGGCTACCGTATCAAACAGGTCCCGAGTCTTATCATCCATCGGAGCAAATAGACTGGTGAGCTTTTTACTCGCCGTCCATTCTGCCCTGATGACTTCTTTCTGTTCGAGTAGATATTCTTTATCCAGACTTGAAGCACTGATTTTCTTATCCACCAGTGATTCAAGTTCGCCAAACTGCAAAGGATGAGAACTCCAGTCTAAAGCCTCGGCCACTTCTGGCAATTGATCCTCAGGTGTAATGCCGTATTTCAATGCCTGCTTCTCTGTTAAAGCTACGCACGTGCATCTACAGCGGAAACCCGTTGGAGGATAATGTGTTAGCCAGAATGGATGATCAATCGGCAGTACGATACGATTCAAAGCTAAATGAGCAGGACGTACCCGACTATCATTGATCGCCGAATACATCAGATATGGTCGTTTAGCCTTATTCCGTTGCTGTTGTTGCCACCGGCCATGACCATAAGCGCTCTGGATATTGGTACGGAATACATTGTCCAGATAGTGCTTTGGCAGAATGATTTTAGATTCAGCAATTAGCTTTTGAAAGTCTTTAAAAGTACCGCCGTCGGCAATCGATTTATTCACAGCCTTAATGACTGTTTCAATCTGCTCAAGGCTCGATAGAAAGCTAACCGTGGTTGCCATCTGTCGTGTTTTAAGGTCCATTGAGTAGAACTCATCAGGTAGCACAATCTTTTTATTGTGAGCAAACCGAAGCGCCTCAAGGAATGTGACTGGTTGCATAGCTTACTTCCCATTTTGAGCTGTCACATACCCCAGCACATCTGCTGCATACAAAGCCTGATCCAGATTAGCTGTGAACTGTGTCTGTGTTGCACCAGGTATTAACTGCATCAAGTTATAAGCCAGAGTTTCAGGGCTATCAGACTTGAATACCAATTCCTTAACCTGATCTGGTTTTAGTAGCTGCAATTCATCCTGTGCATCAGTCAGCTCTTCAACTTCCTGCTGCTCTGGTGAAAGCTTGTTTGCTGATGCCTTAAAGTTGAATGCCTGGTGAGGTAAAGTGGTGAATTGATTGAAGCCAATCTGGTTCTGTTCAATCACATCGCCATCTTCAAGCCCGTACTCACGCTTAAAGTATTGTGGCGTTAAGACTGCACCTGCATTTTTTAACTTCACATCACGATCCGCTTTAGGTTCTTCCAGTGACTTTTCTTCACCAATGATGACCCGGTGACGTTCCCAGCCATTGATATCGCATAGTGCATTAATAATGGCTTGAATCGTCGGTTGTACTTTGAGTTTTGAACTTCAAGGTGCACATCACCTAAGGCACGAGATCCAGAGCCATCGGTACCAGATGTAAGAGTCTGGCCAAGGATGACTTTCTGAATACGGCGTTCAAGGTTCTTATCAAAGACTTCAAATGTCTGGGATGCATTGCCATTAGTATTGGCAGTTTGGATTTCAACAGAATCGGTACCACTTAAGGCAATAACCGAACTGGCATGAGCTCTAAGTAGTGCATCACGCATATCTATCGTCTTGCCGGCAGTTTTACCAACCAGCATTGGTAAGCCAAACTTTTCAACAAACTTGGCCCAGAACTTAAAGCCAGACGTTTTGAAGAACCAGACCCAGTACAGTCGACTTAAAAGAGCCTCACCCAATGGATTCTCATAAGTAGATTTACAACGTGTCAAAAAGTGTTTGAAGCGCTGATCTACTTCTTGATCTTGTCGAGTCGTGTTGTAGTTAGCCAGCAACATCAGGCGACCATCATTTTTAGGCTCATACCACTGCATTGGCTTTTCACCAATCCATTTAAAACCAATAAAAGGCGTAATGGTATCGCCGTCAATATGTAGGCTCGGCTCTTCCGGCTTAGTATAAATCGCCTCTAAGACTGAATATCCATACCAACGGGCATTCTGGGTACCCAACAAAATCTCAGACCACCACTCGCGCAAATGCTCCATGATGATTTTTGACTCTGGGCGGTCTATCGGCTCTATTCGCCACGGCGCACTTTCAAGTTTATCCTGGCGTTTTTCAATTGCCTGATAAATCTCATCGTCATACATCATGACTTTTAAGCGCGGGCGCGTAACACCAGCTTTCCGAAGTACTTCATCGCCATCCGGCATTTTTGTCAGATAACTGATTAAGGCCTGCTCTGCCTCATGAGAATAGAGGGCACCAGATTCGGGCTTACTATTTTCAGACTTTTTACTTTTCTTAGCCATAAATAAAACCTTAAGCCGCTGGTGGGCTGTAATTAATTGCAATCACTGCATCTTCAATCGCATCAATAAGTGTATCTACTTGGTCATCATGATCGTGAGTGAATGCCGCATTGAATGCTTCACACTCTTCAAAGAACTCACCGACCCATGGTGCATCTTTAGGTACCAATACAAACCGGTCATCAGGCTTGTCCTTATAGTTCGCTTCAAGATGAACCTGCACATCCATGAAACGGGAAAGCTTGTCGGTATTACGCTGGACCGGAATCACAGCAACGCCTGAATAAGTACCCAGTGTTTGGATCAATTGGGTACCGGATGCCTTGTCCTCTACTTTCATGTAGCGAATAGGCTTGGTGTGCCAGGTGTATTCTTTATGCTTATCCAGAAAGGCTTTCGCCTGACGGTTTAGCTCCGGTGCTTCCCATTTGCCACGTAAAAGATCAAGCAAGTACAGCTTGCCATCTATCCCCATGCCTACAAGTAGGAATACAGAGTAGTCATTGTGCTCTTTGGTTTTCTGCGCTGTATCGACAAGGACGGCGCGCCACTGAAGCTCTGGGTGCTCTTTATAGAATCCAAACCATTCAGACTTAATCAAATCACCACCCAGCTTTTTAGGCTGCTGCATGTACTGACTTGAGAATGTATAGCGTGATACCGTCGCGCCCTCTTTATCCTTACCACCCTTTTCAAGCTGCAGTAAGGATTGCAATGATTCTTTCTTTGGCCAGTAACTTTGGCGACCCTGCTCATCACGCTCAGCATCTTGCGGTACCAGCTTTTGAATATGCTCTGGCAGTGTTGCAATGTACTTATCATCAATCAGTGCCGGAATAGATACTTGGCTCCATTCACCAGGTAAATTGCCTGTCATGACGAAATTGGTTGGATCCTCAGTGTGAAGACGCTGCATGATCATGATGATCGGTGTATCAGACTTAGCTTTACGGGAGTTCACCGTGTTCAGTAGCTTCCGATTCGCTGCATCCCGCTTGATCTTACTGAAAGCATCTTCGGGCTTTAACGGATCATCAATGATGATACAGCCAGTAAATCCATCATCTGCGAGTGTTCCTGCCCGTCGTCCAGTGACCTGTCCACCCATAGAGGCAACATACACATGACCAACGTCATAGTCCTCAACCGTGATTTTCCATTCTTTCTTTGAATCAGTACTGTTGGATACTGTCAAATCCCACATTTGGCGATAGTCTTTCGACTTCACAATGTCACGCGCAGTATCTGAAACACCTTCTACCAGTGATTGGGAAAAGGACAAATACAAAAACCGTGACCGGGCATTTAAGGCTAAGCCACGTGGAATTAGGTTGGTGGTCAGTTCAGTTTTTCCGGCCCCTGGTGGAACATTGATAACTACGTTCGCAATCTCACCAGCTATCACCTGATCAATGATCCAAGAGATATAAACATGGTGCCAGTTCACAGTAAATTTAAAACCCATACGGGGTTTAAAGAATCGCCGGGTGAAATATAAATGCTCATCTTCACACAGCTTCTTTTCAACCTGTGTTTGCAGATCCATTTAGTATTCCTCTTGGGCCTTCTTTACAGCAGCTTCAACTTGGTCTTGGGTAGCGTGCACAACTGTTGTTTGTAATGCTTCGCCGTCCTTACCGGTAATTTCTTGACGATTGGTATATTTACCACCCATATCTTCGGCAGCCTGCTTCAAGATACTTAATGCAGCTACTCGATTCTTGCCATGCTTTTGATATTGATTTTCTAAACGCTGTAAACGAACAGACAAATTCGCTATTGGAATGTTTTGAGGAGTGTCTAAGAATTCTTTACGAGCAAGTTCAAATTCAGATTTCAATTCAGTACTTAAATCTTTACCAGCTCGCTTAGTTGGGTCATAGGTTTCAACTTGCTGTCTGGAAACCTCTAAGTCAAATTCTTCCTTGACGAGCAATACAGTTTCCTGAGGAGTATTAAATACAGCAAGTGACCGTACAATAAAGTATTTTTGCTTTCTATTTAGTGATGCCATCTCTCTCCATCCGTCAAGGTACGTCAAGGAAAGTGGGCAAAAAATTTAGCCGATAACACAGTTTCCACAACATGCTGCAATATTCGTTTCAGATACAAACGGCGTATTTTTGGAGATTTCCAAAAGTCTTTTAACAGACTCATCAGCACCCCATCGTTTGGTCTCACCAAAGAACACTTCGACATCGTGGCCAGCCAGGTAATGCTTAGGCAGTCCGGTCATATCGCTATAGATGATCTCGCCATCTTCATCACGTTCTACGCCGATGTGATAAAGCTCATGTTCAATCAGTCGACAGAATTCACGATCTGAAGCCTGTTCGCAATAAGTGGCATCAATGGTGATTAAGTATTGAGGCACAAAGCCGAACCAGTCTCGCATCTGTTGTTCCTGTCGTGCTTTCTTCCAGCCACCTACGTTAAACATGACCTTTTCACATTGGCCTAACACCATACGTTTTTTCGCTACGGCGGCAGATGAAGCCCAGGCGAATGCAAGGAACTCTTCATTGTCATGCAGTAATTCAGCAATATGATCATGATCCGGGTTGTGCAATTCACCACCTAAAGTAAGCCAATTCTTTACGACCCATTCTTTAAGCTCTGGTGCCGGTGCCAAACGTATGGCTTCTTCTTCCTCGGCCTGATCAATCAGATCCGTCGGTGGGAATGGTCTGAACTGTTCCATGTGATGCCTTTAAATTTCTAAGCCACTGTACGGCCCTATTGGATGATGAGATATCTGAGACTTCGAAGCGTATATACCGATATCCCATTTCTTCAGCATGATCATAACGATCTATGCTCCAGGCTTTAGTAGCCAGTTTACCTTTACGGCCACCAGACCAAGGACCACCAGCTATTTCAATCAATGTGAGATATCCAACCAGGTGTAAATCAAAGCGCCAGTGTTTAGTGGTTTTAAAATGGAAGTATTCTTCATATTTGATTTCCATCCGATCAAGGATTTCTTTTAGTCGATCGAAAGCTTCTAAGTATTTCTCACTGGCTTTAGGTAGTGGTCTATTGCGAGGTTTATTTTTGATTAGACCCTTATCGGTTAATTTTTTATAGTGTTTTGGATCCATGATCTGCACCCAACAAAAAACCTCCCGAAGGAGGCCTTTATCATCTTAAGAATTATGCAAAGTAATTTTCTAAACCAATTCGTCTTAAGAAGCTCTCTTGGCTATCACGGTGCGGGAAACTGAATCGTTCATAATCATCTTGTGAAAAATAAACAACTACAAATTTTCCATCTGGATCCACAAAAATTTTTGTGATTTTATCTGTGTTCAAAACATAATCATCAATTTTAATAAGCATTGTTATTACCTAAATATTCTTAATTTTCGAACCACGAGAATATTCAAGTATTTAGATAACGTCAATTAATACACTTCCCTAAATCAAAACATCACGTATAAAGAGCCGTACGCAAATTCTTAATACGCTCTTTCAGCTTAATCATGATGCCGTCGATTGCATGCAACTCACTGAGCGTTAATCCTGATCTACTGAGGTTTTGATACTTAGACAGCTCAGCACTGCAAAATTCTAAGTCTTGTTTAGCTTGTACTTTGTCTGTCATGGGCACCTCAAAATAAAAAACCCAGCACTCAGGCTGGGTCTGTCATATTGTTTATTTTACTGATGCAATGCCATTTCCGCGCTTTTGGCTAAAAATGCCGAACGGCTTAAATGTTGTTTTTTAGCCATAGCATCAATACGTTTCACTAAAGCTTCTGGCATGCTGATATTAATACGAACAGACTTGGTATTTACCTTTGCTGTATCAATATCAACTAACAACCAAAAACCACCTTCAAATCTCTCATCACTTAACCATTGTTCCGGGCTTGACGGTGTAGGTAACGGAATATCTTCACCATCAAAGTGAACTTCAACCGCTTCCTGCGCCATGCGCTGGATGTCTTGCATTTCATCAGCAGCACTGAAACACCCTTCAAAGTCAGGGAAAGTTAAACCGTATGCAGTATCTTCATCTTTATGAACATATACTGGATATAACATTTTTACCTCCATTCCCAACCAGCCTGTTTATATATATTGCGTAGAGTTCCTATCGGCATATCTTTACGTGGATGTGGCACCACAACATGCCCGGACTTTTCAGGATGCTTGTACTTTTCATGGTCGCCCTTACCGCCAACCTTATACCAGCCTTCCTGCTCTAGACGCTTAATAATATCTTTGCTGTTCATTGTGTAACTATACACACTTTTGGGTGGTTTCATGATAAAAATTCTCTAAATAACTATTTCGTATTTAGTTCATGATGACTACTAAAGCACTAACTCTCAATAGCAATATTTTACTATGTTATTGTTTTATAATAACATATTAACATTAAAAAAAATAAAATTAATGAATAACAAATACTAAGCTAGGCGTTCATTTAATGTAACAAAATATTTTAATAAAAAGGAAAACCCCTCAACATCTAGAATGCGAGGGGCTTTGTTTGCCGTAATACGTCCGGCGATTTTGAAATAAAAAAGCCCGCTTAACTCTCTCCAATTAAACGGGCTTGACTTGCATCACAACGTCTTTCTTCTTTTGCAGAGCAACTATATTGCTTAAATATTGCAGCTTTATGAAACAGCTCTTTGCTTGAGTGATTGTTATTTAACTTCTTTCAAACAATCCCGACACACTTTGATTTCTTCATCATCAATCGTGTAATCGATTTCAGTCGCACCATGTAGGCCGAATAAGCACATCAGTAATCTAAGCATGATTTTACTCCTGGACAATCAAGCAATCATGTCGCAAGAAATGTCAGTTATTTTTACTTATAAAACATAAATTTATAATATTCATTGCTGAAATAATGTCATTAACTTTGTCGAACTAAGCAAGATTCATTCCTGGTTAATCAAGCATTTTAATTTGGTATGATTACACTAGTATTTCTCAAGGCAATAAAAAAGCCCTTTTCGCAGGGCCAAACGCTACTCACAATCACACACACCTAACATGCACGGTCTGCTTTACTTGCTTTCAATCCTCTTTAGGTCGGGACGCTACTCCCTAGTCTAGATTCCCGAAGGAAGTTTACTCGATGGCATGTTCCACTGGTCAGCACTCCAGCAGGAATGGGTTGCCTTTTTACAGACAATAAAAAAGCCCACCATTTGGCGAGCTTTCCTTGATGCTTAAACCTATTTTTGACATTTCACTTCAAACTGATATTCGTCTTGAGTGACCTTAATTTTAATATTTTTATATTTTCGTTTGTTTGGATCCATTGCCGAGCCAGCCACTTCCTCAAAAAAGCTACGATCATTCATTAGCTCGCCACTTTATAGCCTAATAAAATCTTTTCAGGCTTTTTGCCTTCAGCCACTAATTTACCGAGAGTATCTTCTAGTTTTTTAACAGTTAAAATCGCCATTTCAATTAGAGCTCAAAAACAAAAAGGCATTATCACTTAATTTTATGAATAAATAATGTCAAAAAAGCCCACCTTTCGATGAGCCTTCTATCAGTAGTGCGACTTACTTACACTTCGCGCCACTATACCATGAATTTAACAAATGCTTTCCGGAAGGTCAAGAAGTTCTAATCACTTATATTCAATAAATTTATATCGGCAATGCAGTGCAGCCAATCCACACTTTACATCTTGCTCTGCCCCATACCTAGATCGCTCTGGTGTAACCATCTGCGACCACGAATTCCCATAAAAATACCGGCAGATAATCGCATCCATCCATTCATCCATAATTTCACTTTGACCCTGCATATCCAGAATTAAACGCTGCACTGCTCGCGCCTCATTATCATCAATCTGGCATACAATGTTTGTACGTGTCAGCCTTGGCTTATCCTCAACCAACATAGAATCAGCAATAACTTGACGGGTCTTTCTCACGCCCAACTTAAACTTGCGCTGCTTTACAATCGCTTCATCCATAGCAACAGCAATAGGGTTAATGCTTTTGCCACATGTCCCAGCCACGCTATTCATCCAAGCCCCAAATTGATAAAGCCATTCCTCTAGTGAGTATTTACCCCAATCAACCGCCTGCATAATATTTTGAACCTTAACCATCGCATTCATCCCTATTCCCCTACCATCTTCTCTATTTGCTGGATCGCGTGACCTGACTTCACTTGATCTGTACTAAACCGTATTACTTGAAAACCCATCATCGTTGCTGAGTTATATTTTTCCATGTCGCCGATATACCCCTTGCCCCTCGTATGACGTCCACCACTCCATATACCGCCTTCAACTTCAATCAATATTCTTTTGCCTATCAGGTGAAAATCAGCTTTCCATTTACGTTTTGGATGGAATCTAAATTCTTGCTCAAACTGAATTTTCACCGCACGTAATTGCATGGCTAAAATGGATTCACCCACACTTTCACGTGCTGTTTTTACCGTGGGACGCCTGCGCCCCTTTTTCGGTTTTTCGATTCCTAACATCTTGTGGTATTCAGCCAATGAGTAACTTGTCATAAAGTACTAAATCGCCCTTTCTAACATCGCTATACAGGAACGATAGGCAAATACACGTTCTTGATTCTTGTTCTGTACAGCATCACTCATTGCTAATTTCAGGCTTGAAAGCAAGTGCAGATGTGAGCTATTCAGCTTTGACCATTTGCATTTGTATTGCTCAAGCTCCTTTTCAACCATTTCCAAACGTTCAACCGCTTCGGCATGACTCAATTTATTGAAGCATTCACCATCATATTGGCATCGCCCAACTTCTGGGCAGTCTTGTGCCGCGTTCTGACATCGAGCCATTGCTACAGCATAGATTTCAGGATCTTTGCTTCGTAGATCTCTTTGACAAGGTATACGCTTACGCATCTTCACCTCGGCACACTTTGATGGTGAAAATTTGTTTTGTTTTTTCAGTCGGGGTAAAGCCAGCTGGTGTCGCGTCATCTCGCATCACATATCCAGCTTGTTCCAACTGATTCAAATAACGCTGTGCCGTGCGGCGTGTTTTCCCCGTCCAACCCAAAACACATCACTGACACTGGTTTTCCCACGTTTGGCCATCATTTGGCGCAATACCAGGAGCATTTGCTCACCCTGAGATACGGCGTGTGTTGATCGGCACCAATCCATGGTTTGAAAGTCATGCTCTATTTTTTGCTGTGCCATATCCTTTCCCCATCCACAGTTCCAAACCCACACAGCAAACATGCAACGTCATAACCGTGTTCACATGCCTCAGGATGAATCAATTCAACATCATCGGGAAAACGCATAAACGGTCTACCGTCATCCAGTTGACCAAATACACGCCCATCTTCAAGGCGGTCTATAACGCCGTGGCCAGTGAATCGATTGCCTGAAAACTCAGTACGTGATTCAGAAATGAAATCCACTTTGATTTGATTGCCTACTTGCATCGTTTAGCCCTCAAACTGTCTGCGAATTTCAACAGGTACCTTTACGCCATCGACGGCGCACTTGTGTAAATACGCTTCAGGATTGTCGAAAGGATCTGGCCAATACGTTTCAACCGGTGCTTGTTTTGGCATTGGCTGTAATTTTTTTGGCTGTGGTACCACACGGTTTTTCACATTCAGTTTTTTCTTAAGTGCTTCAAGGTGCTTTTGTGCTTCCTCGTTTGTGGCACAAACACGGTTTTCTTCCTTATCACTTGAACCTACTTGCAGTACTGGCTTATAGACTTCATCTGCTTCGTTGCGTTCTTTAGCTTCAGTGATAATGCGTTTATAAACACTGCAAAAAACTTTGTAGAATGTATCTGATGAACCTAAATAACCGTAAGGTCGAATCACGTCATCAAATGTCTGCTTTGCAAACTTATTGATTTCATGTGAACGATTGTTTTTTTCGTACATGAGCGCCTGTAACCATGCCTCATCAGGTGTTTGATACTCATACCCACCTTTGCACCAATTCTTGAATTCAGGGATCGCTGGTGGCCACTCGGCTGTATCAAGACGCTTTAAGCCTCTCAGAAATTGCTCATAAGTAAGATCTGAGAGTTTTTCAGCAAACTTGGCAATGACTTGCCCTTTGTTCAGTCCAGACCAATTATCAGTAAACTTCTTGCCAAACATGAACAGCATGTCTTCAACGAGCTTACGTGCATCTTGCTCACAGAATTGACGAACAGCCTGAGTATTTTCGTGTTGTGCTAATTCATTACGCATATTTCACACCCTCCACCTCATGCACATCACGGATCGATGGCGCAGCATCTTCGGTGCTGATTTCATCCATCCATGAATTCACTTCATTCGAGGTACGAATTGCTGCGCTTGAATAATTTTTTTGTTTTTGAGGAAGATGTTGTGCTTCACGTTTACGGCGTACTTCGTCTTTGTTGTTTTGAATCCAGGTAAACCATTTCACCAGCCATAAGCTTGGTGTATTTTTGCTATCAGACTTAGCTGAGAAGAAATCACCAAAGTTTGTAAACATAGCAATCAGATCTTGTTCTGGTAGACCAGGATTACGCTGCTTTCCAAGTTCTATGAAATCGTAGTGAATTGGATATACATGTACGCATTCAAGAATCGAATAGCGTTTGTGATCCTCAGCTTGATATTGAGAAAATTGAATCGGTGGAAAAGAAATTTTTTCTTCGCACGCATTACTACTACCACTACTATAAATACTGGTTATTGGTTCATGGTTATTGGTTAATGGTTTATGGTTTATGGTTGGTTGCACGTCCGTTAAATTTCCGTTCAACGCTGCTTCAACGGTCGTTGGATTCTCATTTAACTGACCTTCAACGTCTGTTGAACTTCTGCTATTCGAATGATCATCATTTGATGAACCACCATCAGAGTTCCGTTGCTTTTTCTCTGCGCGTTTTTTAGCAGATGCTTTTCCAGCATCACTAGCCTGTTTGCGCTTACCGTGATATTCAGCGATTTCACGTTCACAACGATTGTTGATATAAACCCCATCCTCAAGAGTAAAAAACTCATCAAGAACATATTTCAAAGCAGCTGTTTGGTCTTGAGTTGTACATTGCAAACGGCGAGCCAAACGCTCCAAATTGGATGCATCAATTGGCTTTTCAGTGTCGTAATACATATCTAGAAGATCTCGGTAGATCGCACGCTCAACCAAGCTCAAATGTCGAGTCGCATTGTTGAAATCCCCAATATGATGCTGGTAATAATTCATAACTTTTCTTCCACTTTGAGGTATGCGCCAATGCTCTGACCTTCACGCTTTAATTCATCAAGCATGTCGTCTAAGCCAAATTGATTGTTTCGTTCAACCAGATAGTGAATAAACCCATTTTTCACTTCAGCCATTTCTTCATCGTGATGACATTCGTGCTCTTCACATTCATGGGTCTCACATTCAAGACATTCATACTCAAAGCCGCTTTCTTTCATTTCATCGGCAATCATATTTAAGTCAGAACCACTAGCTGAAGATATGAAGCCAAGAACATCTTCTAAAGTTATGCTCATGCTGCCACCTGCTGTGCTTTACGCATTTTATTGACTAGGCCTGTAATACGAGTCAGACCAAAAGCAGTGACTCGCATATTGGTATGCACCATTTCTTGACCGGTATACTGGTTGGTGATGACAGGTGAAATACGGTTAATAAAAACCTTATTCGTCACATATTGAGCGTGAGGCTGAAGCTTTCCAGATTTACCTGGTGTCTTCGATGGTTCACGGTAGATCCACTTTTTATCAATGAGCAGTTGGATCAGATCCGATTCACGAATACCGATTGTTTTGGCACATTCACGCAGGCAGTAGGTATTTGATGTATCAGCAATCGCTTCCAGTGCTTCAGCCTTAGGTGCAAGTACTGCTACTTTTTCACTTAACTCAATATTGAGTTTGGCTTGCACTTCGATTGCTTGAAGTAGATGTGCTGGGTTGGTGATGTCGAAACTATTTTTAGCCTTAAGTGCCTCTTCCATTGCGGTCATACGGTCAAATACTTGAGCTTGTAGCTCATAGCTATATGACATAGCCATCAAGCAGGCTTCGCGTTTTGGGAAGTGGTAGCAAGGATAAGTACGGCCTTTAGGGTCTTTGTAATCTCCAATAAATTTTGGAGATTGATTTTCCCCCAAAACCTTAGGTACTTTTGCCATAAAACTATCATGGCGAAGTTGCACTGGACTGCTTTCGTTTTTAGCGCGGTATTCGTTAATAAAGTCAACAATCTCAAGTGATGACATTGTTACTTCGTTTGTGTTAAAATTTCCTTGTGTTAACATGTTCATAGTTTAAGTCTCCGATGATTTGAACACCGAAAAAGCCTGAGTTCTGACCTCAGGCTTTTTCTCGTTGTAGAGCCGATAAATACTTTGCACACTCGCCTTTCATGGCCTTACGCAAAGATTGAATTTTCTGTTCGATTTCTTCCAGGATGCGATCTGTCTCATCCATTTCAGCAGGTGTCACCACACCATCTTCCAGAGCAGATAAAACCTGTTTATTTGCGGCACCATTTCCAACATTCATGCCAAGAAGCGATTCAAGAACACCTAGTTCATGGTCCTTGCCTTGAGCTTGATCTACTGGAACTAGTAAAAAACCTAATTTGTGCGCCCATACTTTTAATGGAGCTGGGTTTTGCGTATAAGTCAGCATTGCTTCAAATGCCTTTAGACTCGGCAGGTGGTTTTCCATATTTGGATTGGCATAGTTCAAAATCGTGTTATGAGACACGCCAACAAGATCAGCTATCTCTTTTGGAGTAATGCCGTTCGACTGATGCACCATCTTGTGCAATGCGGTTTTGGTCTCTTTCGATATATCCATGTGAATACCTTGTTTACTTTCACGTTTATTAAAAACACTAAGTTGTTGATAATTGGTTTAAGCGGTTAAGGCTTCCAAATTTGCCTTTAACTTGCCTTGGGTGAGAACTTCAAAAGTTGCCTGTGTGCGAGGCGGGATTCCATTTTTTTCCCACTTCCATAAAGTGACTTCTGAAAAGCCTGTTTTTTGGGATAATTCGCGTTTGGTCTTGCAGCCGTAATGGCTCATAAGATCACTGGGTTTCATTGCCTTCTCTACTTAACTGTAGTTAATAAACTAAAGTTATCACACCTTAACCACAGTTTCAACTTAATGTATTAACATTAGTTAAGATTATTCAGAATGGATTTGATCATGTCCTTCCACTTACGCCTTCAAGAAAAATTAAAAGAAAAAGGATATAAGCCTGCGGATTTAGCTAGGGCTGCTGAAGTTTCAGGTGTGGCTGCTGGAAAGTGGATTCACGGAGATAGTCAACCAAAAGCCGGAAAGCTAAAGCTTATAGCGAGGTTTCTCGATGTTAGTGATGACTGGCTTTTAACAGGTAGAGAAGCATCTCCACGGCTGGATAACAATGTGGATCTCTCTCAGAGAATACCTTTTGAGGGTCGCCCTGTTCCTGTTATTTCTTGGGTCGCTGCTGGCGCGTTTGATCCAATTCAGACTGTTTTAAAGGATGCGGAAATCGACGAATACCTTCCGCCAATCAAAGAGTGCGGAAAAAATGGCTATGGATTGGTAGTGACTGGTATCTCAATGTCTCCAAAGTTCGAGCCTGAAGACCGAATTTATGTAAATCCAGACTTTCAAGTTAGTGATCTAAAGACTGGGGATTTGGTTATTGTTTCCTGCACTGGAGACAATGAGGCGACCTTTAAGCAGCTTATTATCGAAGGTACAACCAAATACCTGAAGCCATTAAACCCGAAGTGGGATGAACAAATTATCAAGCTGACAGAAGATTGTCGTTTGGTTGGTAAAGTTGTTGGTTTGTATAGAAAGATTTAAATAATAAAAGCCGCTACATGCGGCTTGTAACAAAGAAGCACCCAATAAAGAAAAAACTCTTGAAGAGGAAACCACAATGATCGCAACACTTAATAAATCCAAAACTGCGCTAACAATTAATCGTCAAGAATTTAAATTGGCATTAGGCAAAATCGGTGAAGGGATTGATAAGCAAATAGCTTCGCTTAAGAAGGCCAAGCAAAGCTATGACGCTGCTGAAATAGCACGTGAGGTCATTAGTGAGGCAAATATCTTTGAAGCTATTATTGAAGGCTTTAACGAAGCAGAAGAGACTAATCTAAAGTTGGCGGATATAACTAATCTTGAGGTAGCACAAGAGTGGATAGATGAATTTTTAGAAAAGTATTCTGCTCTATAAACCCCAAATCAATTTTTGTTGGCTGAAGAAGGAAAATTGGCCAAAAGAGGGTTGATAAAAAAGACTGATTACAACCGAGGAAATAGCTAATAAATATAATGCAAAAGATTGAAATAAATTCACCGAAGATCAGTCATGTGTTTTACCAGCACCGCTTGTTGACTGTAGTACTTCAGACAGGTGAAAGATTTCTATATCGTCTACTTGAGTCCACGACTTTTGCTAAATTTATGGATTCGACTGATAAAGACAAATTTTATAAAACTGAAATTGAAGCGAATAAAAATTTTAAGCGTATTCAGCTTTTTATTTAGTTAAAATGAATTGCTGTATACAAAATACCATTTTGAATAAGTTATTGAGCTTAATAATATGTAAATGATTTAGTCTAAACTGTAGTTATGATCAATACTTGAAATCCTAAAATATTTCATTGAGTCATCTTCAACTAAATTTTGATCAAATAAAACTATATTCTTACCATTACCAAAAGAACTATTGAAAACTAGACCATGAAAACCACATACTGTTTTAAAAAATTCACAAATAAATTGAGTTGGTATGTAATCTAAATGTGTTCTATTAGGCAGAACAGGTTTGGAAAGCTCTTTGGCAAATATCTCTAATAGATTTATATGAATCAAACTATTTTCTAAACTTTCACTTTCTTGTAAAAGAAAGGAGGCTTTTTTTCTTGGATTAGTTAAATCTAAAATACTTAAAGTAGTTTTTAAATTAAAAGTAGCTACACTAACTAAGCTACCATTACTTGGGCGAACTTCTGCAATACATGTTTTTTCATTTTCGGCCAAGTATAAATAAGAAATACCTATAGGATTTGCTCGACCAGCAGTTACAGTAATAGAAGGAGGTGCCCTCATTTGATCAATTAATAATTTGCTTTCATGAACGCGTGCTCTGTAAAAACATCTTTCTGTGGAATAAAATTTAGTTAATGAATCTACTAATAATATAAAAGCATTTGTTTGACCTCTATCCTCTTCTTTAGTATTGGTGAAAATATCTTTATATAATTTAGTCTGGGGGAAAAATCTATTTTTAGTAGTAATCTCCTGACAAAATTCAATCCAACTATCTTTTATTAAGTCTAAATCTGGTACAAAGTACCTTCTATCAAGGATATCGAGATTCTCATCGAGAATACTCGTAAGCAAACTCATCTTATCAATTACTTTATCCTCAAAAAAACAGAAATCTTCATTAAGTACATCAAACAAAGATTTTCCAGCACTATCCTCTTTCAAACCATAAGCAAATTTTTCTACAAATTGAAAAATAAGTTTAGGGTTAATAGCCTGTACATTTTCTGTTTCGCAATAAGAACAAGTCAATTTAAAATTGCCATTTTCTGAAATAAATTGAGCTATATTCTTTTCAGTAAAACATTGCTGACAACAAAATCTTTCTATTTTCATTATCAGCTCAATTATTTAAATTATTGATTAAATAATTATTAATAGTTTCAATATGATGCATTATTGAAATTTTCTTTACTTGACCTAAACCAGGAAAGTGTTTGGCATCATATATTTTCTGAAAATCAATACTAGCTGATGTGTCTAGGAACTCAATCTTCTGATCATTTTTTTCTACAATAAATTTCTCTAATGCTTCTATAAACTTTTTACCAGGATTGGCTGGAGTATCATTGTCAGTATCAGAAGAATAATGACGAACAAATGCTTCATCAAATTTTTTAGAGTTGATATAAGTAACATGGATAGTAACTACGTAGGCCGGTCCGCCTGACTCATTATATTCTTCACTTAAAATTGTATAGTCACCAAAACCATTAACATTTCTGAATTCATTATAATATGTATGTAATGATGAGAATGGAGATTCTACTGGGTAATCGGCATTTCTTTTTTGCTTTTTAAAAAAATCATCATATAAAACTACATTATTTAATTTTTTTATTAGATTAGGTGCTGTTGTAGAACTTATGAATGTTAAAGCAGCCTTAGTTGAGGCATCTATAATACTATTGCTTAAACCATCAATTAGAAATAAAGCATATTCTTCAAATTGATCTATTAACGAACGAATATCTTCAACACTATCTTTTACCGCGAATACTGGTAAATAGCGCAATTCAATTTCTTTCTTGAACTCCTCTATTATGTGAAAGCCACACCCTTCTAAATCCCCAACAGTCGGATTAAAAAAAATTAATGGAACAATTTCTTTATCATTTAATTCTTTAATTGTTCTAAAAAGGGGGGCTAAAGAACTACGAACAGGTTCAATAACAGGACAAAACTTTTTATCAACAGGAAGATTTGCTAACTCTCTTAACGCTAACAACTCATTAAGCTTTCCTCGTAATATTGGATAGTACATTAAGTTTTTCCTCGGTAGCAAAATAGTCTATTAATGAGCGTATTTGAAGTTTATTAAATTTATAACTAATAATAGCATTAACTAAAGAATTAGGCATATGAGTTATAAAATGTTCATTGTTTTTTCGTGATTTCTTTAACGTTTCAATAAATAAACTATTTAACTTTTCTTCATCATTATTTAAGTATAGCTTTTCCAGGCATAAATCAAATAGCTGGGTATTCGGAGCTTCTAAGACCTCACCAGTTAAGTTTTGAATCAACTCCACATACTCATTCTTACGAAGAGCTTGCAATAACAGCTTTTTGTTTTTAATTTCATTGTGGTGAGCTTTTCTTATTTCTTGAAAAGTCATTTTTTCTGATAAAAAAATTACACCTATCGATGCTTTTGTTTTTTCTAAAACAGACTTTACATGTTTTTGGCTACAAACAACATAGACATCGTCAAAAACCTGAGTATAAGCATCCAACTGGTCATCTAACCGAGCCAAAGAATCGTAATCTGTTTTAATTTCATAGCATGTTGATTTGCCATTCAGGATCACGCAATCAGCTTTATTGGTTCCCACTCTAAACTCAGACAACATAGTAGCTGTGTTCAAAGAGTGGCGCCCTAACAGAATTTTATTAGCTATTAAGTTCTTATAGATATACTCATTAGGGTATTGTCTAAGAAGAATTTGATATGTTTTTTCATATAACTCTTTCAAGGAAAGCTTAGTATCGTCTTCTGGAAAGAATTTATTTACCATTTTAAAAACATAAGACAAATCACCCTTAGCAATGTCCGTTAGAACACCACTATTGAAGATCTTAGATAAAGCCTTATATTCTAAATCCATAACAGAAGCTCAAAAAAATTTCAACACCATTTTACAGTATTGATCATACTTAATTAAAAGTTTAAAAGTAATCTTGACAGGTTTACTTTTTTTTAATTTATATATCCTTTGTATAATAAAACAACAAAACAGACCTATGAAAACAATAATTTTGACCACCCTACTCTTATCCTTAGCTTTCACTGGTTGTGAGAAGCAACCAGATGAAGATATAGATCCAATCACAACCACAACAGCTCTTGAGAACTCAGATAATATTCTTAGCAAATACCTAGAAAAGTTAGATTCAGAGTTCACCACTCAAGATGTGCGGGTAAAGATCTTATGCAGAGACTACCCGCGTGAGTATGAAAAAAACTATATACCTAACTTGTTGAAGCTATCACCCGGCGAATACTCTGAAGCTGCACTTTTGGCTGATATGGATTTGGTTTTGGATCACTACAAAGAGAAAGATGCTATTCAGTGCTAAAGCTTTCTTACTTCTGAAATATTAAATCTTTATATTGGACTTAAGACCTCTCATGACCGGGTCTGTAATAACAAAGTAAAGCACCACTAACCCGCTATCCGCGGGTTTTTCTTTATGTAAGGTAAGTGTAACCTTGTCTTTAAATGTTACATTATAACAATTAGTATAAAGATACCTATGATTCAGAAATAGAAAGGTAAGTATCAATGAAATATTTGTTAGGTGCAGCATTGTTAGGATTGGCGATTACTGGCTGTACTTCAAATCCAAAAAACGAAGTGGTGCAAGAAAAAGTTGTGAGCAATACTCCGGCTGAAACTCAGGTAATTAACTTTACTGGTCCAATGGATCTTACAGTTGAATTGAAATCTTCGGATAATTTTGAAACTGCAGAAATGACAGATAATTCTGGCAAGGTTTATCACCTTAAGCGAGCTATTTCAGGAAGTGGTATGCGTTTAGCCAATAATGATGGTGTTTCAATTCACTTCAAAGCTGGTGAAGGTATTGTAGAGTTTATGAAAGACAAACCTATCAGTATTACTGAATACAAAAAATAAGATTATTGTTGTAGGACAACCCATCCCTGTGATGGGTTTTCTTTTGTCTATTAAAACATGGTTAATAAAAAAAGTTAACTTTTCTTTAACTAAGGTTAATTTTATTGTTGACTATTTTATTAACTACAGTTAATCTTTTCATCACAAACAAAGAAAAGCCCCAGCGTTGCAACGAACAACCTGGGGCATGACCCACACTCTCTCTGTGAGTAAAGTAATTATGAACACAAAATTAACTCCACACAATAGCTTCAAGGTAACTCTGTTTACCGCTGCCTTAACTGTAAGCGCCTTAGCGTTTGCTCATCTTGCTGACTTTGGTACTGACCAGGTGGCACCAACTCAAAATATTCAATCTGAATATGGAATCGTCTCTTTAAAGATGCTCGACGATATGCGCGGTGAAGCAGTCGTAAATCTGGATGGTTTCCGTTTGGAAATAACTTCGTTTGAAGTTGAAGCATACCCGGATGATTACGGTGTACCAGGTTCCGAATTCACAAATATAGAAGTCGTTGAACTAGGTGAAATCAAGGTGTTCGATGCTAATGGCAATCCGTATAAAGACTTCACAGACTACCAGGATCACCGCGAAATCAATTCAATGATCGCCGGCTACATCATGAAGCACCGTCTGGTGGAGGTTCAGTCATGATTTTAAATTCTGCTGATCAAATCTTTGAAGCGCTTTTGAATGGTCAATCGGTCTACTGGTGTGAATGCGGCTCTGATGACTGGTCTCCTCTAAATGATCGAACTCAAATTAATTTTGTAGACCTCTACACTGGTTTCCTGCAATTCAAAGCAGATGAGCTACCTGTAGTGCCAATGCCGATTGAGTTCAACTCAACTCATCGCTACTTCTCTGAATACATCAAGACCTTTGAGGGACTTGAAATATATCGAGTAGGTAAAACTCGGGCCAGCTATTTTGCTCTACGTGTCAAAAGCTCAGGAACTATTTCCGACTATTTCTGCAATACGCAGATCTACTCCATTCAGCCGGATGGCTCATTGAGGAAGATGGATAAATCCCTTACTCCAAAATGGATTTTAGATGGGTTGGAAAATGCGCGTGTTGCTATGCGAAAGAACAAGCGTCATCAAGTTTTAGAAAATACCGGCTTCTTTGCATCTGAAGACTATAAGAACTTTAAGCGCAATAACCGTCCTGCAGGAGTACGTTGAGATGGCGATTAATATTATTCCAGCGAATCAGGCGCTGTTGGTCCAAGCAATTATTGTTTACCTGTACGCAGATCCGGGTTTGGGTAAAACCTCTATCGGCTTTACGGGTGACAAAGCTATTTCTTTCGACTTTGACAAAGGTTCTCACCGTACTGGTGAACTTCGTCGCGGTGCTGTAGTTCAGGCTCACCAGTGGTCTGATGTTGCAAACCTAACAATGGCCGATCTTGAACCGTATAACACCATTGTGATTGATACCGTTGGGGCAATGCTTGAAAGCATCAAAACACATTTAATGCTGAATGCGACGAATAAACAGAAAGATGGATCGTTAAAGCTTAAAGCCCAGGGCTTGGCCAACAACATCTTTAAGCAGTACGTGAATACGCTGATCGCTTCAGGAAAAGATGTGGTGTTTATTGCTCACGCTTCTGAAGATCAAAGCGGTGACCAGGTAATTTATCGCCCTGATCTGGGTGGTAAAAACCGTAATGAGCTATATCGAATTGCTGACATCATGGGTTATTTGACCACAGTCACTACTGGTGAAGGTAAGAATGCCCGGGTGATTAGCTTTAAGCCTTGCCCTACCCATCACGCTAAAAATGCGGGTGGTTTAGGTGGTGATACTGGTGAAGTGTGGGTGCCAGATCTAAAGACCAGTCCTACATTTCTGGCCGATCTTATCAAACAGGCTAAGGACCATATCAATACCCTGACACCAGATCAATTGGCCGCAATCAAGGCTCAAGAAGATCTAGAAAACTGGGTACAAAGCTGTGGTGAGGCCCAGTATGCGAGTGATCTAAATCAGCTCACTCAGTCCCTTGAAGACACTCATCTGTATTACAAGAATATGCGTGCCGAGCTGGTTCGTCGTGCTCTGGAAATGAAGTGCATATTCGATAGACAGCGCAATGCATGGACAGATCCACCAGAGTTTAATGGCATTTCTGATGAGCAGCTTGCCGATCTACAGGACTTTATCGATACCTGTGGGCTTGATGCAAAAACAGTGTGTGAACACTTGGGGCTTGATGCTCTCAACCAGATAGAAGCTTCCAAATTTGAAGCTGTAAAAAATGACATAGAACAATTGGCGAAGGGAGCAATGACAGCATGAAAATTCTAAATAGCAAAGAAGCTTTTGAAGCAATGATGGCTGGCCGAAATATCATGTGCCGCGCTGCTGGCGAGTTAATGGATTTTGATGATCTGTCTCAGTTCCCTGCTACGATTTTCGCTATGCCAGGCTATGAGTTCTGCATCAAGATTGAAACCATGGAACTGGCTGGTATTACATTTACCAAGCCTTTGACTCTTGATGATGTCGTGGAAGATCAGGAAATCTTTATTATTCATCCTGACCATATCTCACAGGTTAAATACAGCAAACAGTGCATGGAGTATTTCAAAGCTGTCGACAATGGTTTTGCTCAGGCGGATAAAGAAAATGCCGAATTACAATTAGTGGCAATGGGTGAGCTACTTGGTCGAATGATTGTCTATCCCCCAACTATAGACAATACAGGCAAACCCAAAAAGAGACGCTCAACCAAAGCTAAGAATGAGACTGAACAGGCTGGCATACCATCTGGCCCAGGTGATGCTGTACCAGATATTGAAAAACAGCCTGAGCCAGAGCTGATTCAGCCTATTGAAGCCATAGAGCAAGAAGCCACTATTAATACTGAAACCCCAGTTACAGAAATTGAAGCGGATTCAGTTGAAACCGACCGGGTAAAGCTTGTTGAAAAGTTCACTGCACAAATTGATCAGTTTACTAAGGAGGATGACGTTCTTTCATTCCGTCACGTATTTCTGGCCAATGGACACTTAGATCAAAAAGATCAACAGCACTTGTGCAAACTGACTGAAGACAAACTTCTTGAGCTGGATCCTGAACAATACACGCCTAAGGCTGAACCTGAACCAATCGTAGAAGAAGTCATTGAAGTCGCGCAACCAAGTTTGATTGATCAAATTGAAAATGCCGCACGCAAACAAGCATCAGTAGAAAGTGCTGAGCATGGTAGTGCCTCTATCGATCTGTTCTACAAGAAGAAAAAACAGGTTTTGATCAATCGGATCTATGACATGGATTCAGTAGAAACTCTAGAGCGATTAGCACCAGCGATACCTGCAGCTAAATTACTTCCAGCTGATCATCAGGAGCTACTTAGCCTGTATGCACAGCGCAAAGATCATGAGTTATTCCTACTCTTCTATGACCCGCGTGCTGCTTGTGCAGCACAAAGGTCGGGTTAGAACTTACCGCAACATCAACCTATTCGGTATTGATGATTGCCTTCGAAATTTTGCGAACACCTGGGGGTACAGATGATCTTCAGAATTAAAAAGAAGCATGAAGTTGGCTTTAAGCTTTGGCTAGAAAAATTGGGTTATATCAAAAATGAACTTGCGGATGGCAGCTCGACATTTAGCGGCAAAGGCACACGCAAGACACTGAGTTACGTGCTCTTAAAGAAAGATTTAACAGGCAATGCAGCATGCCAGGTGCTATTTGGTGAATATGAAGAGCACCTGGATAACCCTGATTATTTAGATGTAAAGGTGGCGTGATGGAAAAGAATAAATTGTGGTGCGTAGGAATCTGCCCTGAAGATGATAGTCCGCATGAGCAGTCACCTGCCGTATCAAAAGAAATTGCTGAACGTGCTTTGGCTCGATACAGAGCCATGACTAAAGCTGAAGGTAATCAGTTCATGATCGAATCATTTGATGAATACTTTCAGGTTCAAGAATGGGAAGGCACAGCTGAAGAACACCAGGAACAAATGTTTTATACAGAAGACTGGTTTAAAGAGCCGGTGTACCAGTGCAAAAACATGCAGCAGGCTGAACAAGCTTTTAAGTACGGTGAAATCGTGCACTGCTACAAAGATAGTGCTGAGTTAATTACTTCTGATTTTGATGAGGCTAAGCGCTTCTATGAGGTGGCGTGATGGATATTAAAGAAGTCGTAAAAACCGCAATTTTGCGCAACTCCCATGAATGGGGTGATGAGCAAGCAGAAGCAGTTTTGAAGGCAATTAATGAAGCTGGTTTTCTTGTTGTTCCAGCCAAAGCCCAAGCGGTGCCTGCAAAACTCGTCTTGGAACTCGAAAAAGGTCGTTTCAAGGAATATGAGTTTAAAGCTCTTTTGCGTCAATCACTTCGTGCATCAAAGGTCACAAGATCAAAGCTCAATTGGGTTCATGTTATGAGCATGCTCGGCACTGGTTCAACTGTAGCCCACCGTATTTGTGAGGCTTTAGGTGTTAATCCGGATGGTACGGAATTTAAAGCACAGGAGCCAGCCAATGACTGAAATTCAACTAACCAAACTTCAATTGGCGAACTATGTTTGTGATGAGCTGCATAAAGAAATGCCATTTGATCTGATTTTTAATCAGGACGAATTCGTGCCATTTATGGAAATCATTGATGCTTCAAACCTTAATGTTGGATTTTCAGTTAAGAATATCGGTGACAAGATTCATGTCGGTGTAAATAAGGGAAATTCAAACGGTATATATCAGGCATTGAGCAGCTACATCGCAAAGCATCAAAAACCGGAAAACTGTATTGATCAATTCATTGAAAGCGGTGAATTTGATAAAACTCTAAATGATTTTTTTGGGTTGCCGGAATCAGTAGTTCAAAGCTTAAAGGAGGTGTCTTAGATGGGAACTGAAGCTGAGCACAATTTACTCCAAGCCATTTTTGATGAAATGCAGGAGCTTAAAAGAGCAATGGCAAATCAGGATGAGCGCCGAGTGAGTATCAAGGAATTTGCCAAGCGCATGAACATGAGCGAACCAACTTTGTATGACCGGATTAAAAAAGGAGAAATTGACCAGCCAAGCAAAGATGGTCCACGAAGTTACTATCTAAATAGTTATGTGAACGAAGTTGTCACAAGGCATTCAAAAACTGGTAAAGTAGCCGCTTGATTGAGCGGCTTTTTAATGCCTGCAAAATCAGTCACTTTTCTAAAAGTGAGTAACATAGTGAGTAACGATTAGAAATAAAGATACTCATTTTCATAATTATCAAGAGGTTACGTGCGATATGCTTCTCATGATCGACAACTATGACTCCTTTACTTATAACATCGTCCAATATTTTGGCGAACTGAATCAAGAAGTAAAAGTAGTCCGTAATGATGCCGTGACATTGGAAGATATAGAGCGATGGCAACCTAAGTATTTAGTGATTGGCCCCGGCCCGTGCTCGCCAAGTGAGGCAGGAATTTCTATTCCTGCCATTCAGCATTTTGCTGGCAAAATTCCTTTACTGGGCGTTTGTCTTGGTCATCAAAGTATTGGGCAGGCATTTGGCGGTGATATCGTGCGTGCCAAACGTGTCATGCATGGCCGTCTGTCTGATATGTACCACAGTGATACCGGGATTTTCAGCAATCTCCCTTCTCCATTTCCTGCAACGCGCTATCATTCACTGGTGATTGATCAAGCCACCTTGCCCGAATGTCTGGAAGTGACCTGCTGGACCAATGAAGCTGACGGCTCTATGGAAGAAATTATGGGTGTGAAACATAAGACATTGCCGGTCGAAGGCGTGCAGTTCCATCCCGAATCGATTCTGAGCCAGCATGGTCATCAAATCTTTAAAAACTTTCTCGAAATTTATGCCTAAGAACACCTTATGAATATTCAACAAGCTTTAAGCAATATTACTAAAAACATTCACCTGACTCAGGATCAAATGCAAGACGTGATGCGTGCCATCATGTCAGGTGAAGCGACCGATGCCCAGATTGGTGCCCTGCTGATGGGCTTACGTCTTAAAGGCGAAAGCATTGATGAGATTACCGCAGCTGCACGTGTCATGCGTGAACTTGCCACTAAAATTGATGTCAGTGACATTCCTTATCTGGTCGATATCGTCGGCACAGGCGGTGACGGTCAAAACCTGTTTAACGTTTCTACTGCCTCTGCATTCGTGATCGCAGCAGCCGGTGCAACTATAGCCAAACATGGTAACCGCGGCGTTTCGACCAAATCAGGTTCGTCAGATTTGCTGGAACAGGCCGGGATTAATCTGGACCTGAATATGCAGCAGACTGAACGCTGTATCCGTGATGTCGGTGTCGGCTTCCTGTTTGCACCGAATCATCATCAAGCCATGAAATATGCAATCGGCCCACGTAAAGAATTGGGGATTCGCAGTATTTTCAACCTGCTCGGTCCTTTAACCAATCCGGCTGGCGTACAACGTCTGGTCATTGGCGTATTTTCCAATGAACTCTGCCGTCCAATTGCCGAAGTTATGAAACAGCTCGGTGCTGAACATGTGATGGTAGTACATTCACGTGATGGTCTGGATGAAATCAGTATAGCCTCTTCAACTCATGTTGCTGAACTGAAAAATGGCGAAGTCACCGAATGGGACATTATTCCTGAATCGGTCGATATTGAATCGCAAACTCTGACCGGACTGATTGTGGAAGATTCTGCGCAAAGTCTGGCTTTAATCAAAGATGCACTGGGCAAGAAAAAATCAGACATCGGCGATAAAGCCGCCAATATGATCGCGCTGAATGCCGGCGCAGGTATTTATGTCTCCGGTTTGACCAGCAGCTATAAGCAAGGTGTTGCGCTGGCACATGACATTATCTATGGCGGTCAGGCACTTGAGAAAATGAGTGTACTGTCTGAATTTACCAAAACTATTAAACATTACGAAGCTTAATTCGGTCAGGGATTTTGATCATGGTGGATATCGCAAATACAATTTTAGGCAAAATTGTTGACCGTAAAAAAGAAGAATTTGCCCTACGTTTAAAGCAGAAAAGCTATAAAGATCTGGAAGAACTGGCACAAGGTGCATCACCTGTGCGTGGTTTTGCCCAGTCTTTAGTGTCGAAACGTCCGGGTGTCATTGCTGAAATTAAGAAAGCTTCGCCATCTAAGGGCATTATTCGCGAGAACTTTAACCCTGCGGAAATTGCAGCACAGTATCAGGAGGCAGGTGCAGCCTGTTTATCGGTGCTGACCGATGTAGACTTTTTCCAGGGTCACGATGACAACATTCAGATTGCCCGTTCACATTGCGACCTGCCTGCACTGCGCAAAGACTTTCTGATCGATCCTTATGGAGTTATCGAAGCACGTGCTCTGCATGCAGACTGTATCTTGCTAATTGTGGCTTGCCTGTCTGATCAGCAGTTAGAAGAAATGTCTAAAACTGCATTTGAACATCATCTGGATGTACTGGTTGAAGTTCACGATGAAGAAGAACTATCCCGTGCTTTAAAACTTTCTGATCGTTGTCTGCTCGGTGTAAATAACCGTAATTTAAAAACCTTTGATGTGGATTTAAACACATCATTACGTTTGAAAAAATTACTGGACCCTTCACGCCTGCTGGTGACTGAAAGTGGTATTGCCACACCTGCGGATGTTGCGATGATGCAGGAAAATGATATTCACGCCTTCTTGGTCGGCGAAAGCTTCATGAAACAGCCACGTCCAGACCACGCTTTCCGTGATCTATTTGGTGAGCCTGAAGCGGTTTAAGATGTAAATGCTCACCTAAGCATTAAAAAAGCCCAATCTCAGAATTGGGCTTTTTTATTTTCAATATTGAAAAGTAGACCATAGAATCTCGAGCGCATTTAAAATCCTCAGCACTGTCATGAACGCAATTCAGTTCTCCTTTGTCTATTTTCAGACTATAATTCTTGTAAATTCCGCATCTCCCTTGTTTTTACAATTATGAGTAAACACGATTCTTCATTATCTAAAGATCAGTACAACCTGCTGAAATCTTTTAAGAAGCAAATTACACAGCCGCAAACGCCTGCGGTCGTTGCTGCACCAGTTGAAAAGACTATCGAGCAAGAGGCTTTAGAAGAACTTGAATTATTCCGCAAGCAAATGCAGGGCGTGCAAAAAATTGAATCGGGCAATACGGTTCAACTGGACAAGCCACGCAAGAAAAAGCCGGATGCACAAATCCTGGCGAAGCGTGCAGCGGCTACTGGCCCGATGGAAACAGAGGCAATGGCTTTATCAGATACTCAGGCCATGCTCAATCCTGTCGGGAGTCAGGCCAACTTGAGTTACCGCATTGCCACCTTGCAGCATAAAGTTTTTGAAGACTTGAAAGCCGGTAACTTGCGCTGGTTTGAGGCTGTGGATCTGCATGGCTGTACCGTAGAAGAAGCGCGTCAAGCCGTGCTGCAAATTATCCAGATCGCCAAAGATGAAAACCAGAACGTGATTAAAATCGTACATGGCAAAGGTCCGGAAGCGATTTTAAAAACCTATGTCAACGGCTGGCTGCGTCAGCATCGCGATGTTTTGGCTTTTGTCAGTGCACCTGAAAAGCAAGGAGGTACCGGTGCAGTATTGGTTCTGCTCAAACGTGCAGAAAATAATCCAAAGTTCAAACAGTAAACGGTTTTAGCCTCAAAACAAGGCATTGTAAAAGTTTTCTGCTACAATGCCGTCCTTGTTCATTCTCAGTTTAAGTGAATACGTCATATGACTATGCAGCAATCCTACGCAAACATTCTTACTGCCGTTGGCGAAGATCTAAATCGCCCTGGTCTCAAAGATACGCCTGTGCGCGCTGCGAAAGCATTTTCATATTTAACCTCGGGTTATAGCCAGACACTTGAAGAAGTGACCAACAAGGCGGTCTTCCCTTCCGATAACCGTGAAATGGTACTGGTCAAAAACATCGAATTTTATTCGCTATGTGAGCATCACTTATTGCCATTTTATGGCCGCGTACATATCGCCTATTTGCCAGAAGGTCATGTTTTAGGCCTGTCTAAATTTGCCCGTATTACTGAAATGTTTGCACGCCGTTTGCAGATTCAGGAAAATCTGACTCAGCAAATTGCAGAAGCAGTGGCTGAAGTCACCAAAGCACGCGGTGTTGCAGTAATGATTGATTCTGCGCACATGTGCATGATGATGCGCGGTGTAGGCAAGCAGGAATCAACCACACGTACGGTATCATTTATTGGTGATTTTAAAACCGACAAAGAAACACGTCGTGAATTTTTAAGTGCGGTTCCAGAAAGCTATTAATTATTAAAGCTTAAAAATAAGTTACTCAGAGCCTCGATCATTCGGGGTTTTTTGCTTTTAAAGGAAGAGGATATCAATACTTAATTCAAAAGCTCACTTGCTATAAATAACACCTGGTAACAGGGTTTAAAGACCTCTCCCAAAACTTGCTATGTTTCAGTCTAGAACTCAAACAATTCCTGCTTGTGTTTGCAACAAGCCTACACTTGGATACACGATAAAGTTTTAATCCTGCCGCTCTCCCATTAAAGTAATTTGAAGTTGATATACAGCAAAGCGCTTTATATCTTTCTGATTGATTTTTAATGATAAGGAAAGTAACCATGGCGAATAGTAAAAATAACCAGGCGAAAGACAGCAAAAAATCAGCAAAAACTGCTAAAAAGACCCAAGATGAGAAACTGAAAAAGTCGAATAAGAGTAGTGACAAAGACAGTGATCGCAAAGTCACTAAAAAAGCGGCGAGCAGTAAATCTAAAGCAGCATCTTCTAAGAAAGACAATGCCAGCAAAGATGAAAAAGTGAAGGCGAAGAAAAATTCGAGCTCAAAAGCCAGTGATAAAGCGAAAGACCAAAAGACCTCTTCCGCGAAAAAACCGGCTAAAGCGAAAAGCAGCAACAAGAGTAAAGACGACACTAAAGTGAAAAAGTCTTCTTCAAAAAAATCAGCACCTGCTAAAAAACAGTCGAGCAGCTCCTCTAAGAGCAAGTCAACCAAGGCTAAAACCTCGAAGACCAGTTCGAAAAAATCGAAGTAAAATGAAAGCCCCTAGTTCTAAATGACAGGGGCTTTTCTGTATCCTGCCTTTCATTTTCATAATTTGTATTAGCTGAAATATCGAATAATTTTAAATTTCAGAAAAGGCCGAATATGAAGTCATCTGCCAAAGTAACCCCACCAAAACGTCCGTCACGTGTAGTTTCGAATAGTTTTGATTATTCTCTGGACTTTGCAAAGATTAATTTTCGTAAACGACCCGAGCTCTACCGGATTGGCCGTGGTGAACAAGGTGTATTACTGGTTGAGCCTTATAAATCGGAAATCCTGCCACACTGGCGCTTTGCAGATGAAGCAAAAGCCCAAGCCAGTAGCGAGAAAATCTATCAGCTTTTCTTGGACTATTTAAAACAAGAAGATTTTATTGGTGCGGACATGGCACGCAAGTTTTTACAGATGGGTTTTACCCGTGCCCGGCGTTATGCCAACCATAAAGGTGGCAAAAAATACGACGGTCCGGTTCCGGAAGACAAAAAAGGTTTAAGTGGCGCGCATGGCCGTTCCGAGCTGCCACGCAATCAGGAAGATCCTGTTAAAGCCGCTGCTGCCAAAATTTTTAAACAGAAATGGGATAAAGCTAAAAATCATCCCGAATATCTTCAGCAAAAACAGAAATTTCAGGAATTTATAGAGCAGCAGTCTGCAACTGAATAAAAACCTTTCATTTAAACCGAGAGTGGCTGTGTGCCCGGGTTCAAGGACTGATGAGCCATATAGACCCTGTTACGCCCGTTGTTCTTCGCCATATACAAGGCAGAATCTGCCGCATTCAGGAAGCGCTGATAATCCGGATGTCCATCATAAAGCACACAACCAATACTCACCGTAAATTTAAACTGCTGGCCTTGTGCCGAATTAATCATGCCATTTTCAATATATTTACGAATACTTTCGGCAATATTGAGGGCACGTTTTTCATCAGTATCCACCAGTAACAGCAAAAACTCTTCACCGCCGACCCGAAAAGCATAATCACTGCCCTGACTATATTTTTGCAATGCTTCGGCCAGAAATTTCAAGGCCAGATCACCTGCTGCATGTCCGAATTTGTCATTAATACTTTTGAAATAATCAGCATCGATAGCAAGTAAAGACAAAGGCGTATGATTCTTACGAGAAAAAGTGATTTCACGTGAAATAATCGTATTCAAATAACGGCGATTCAGTAACTGGGTCAATGAATCATTACCTGATTCAATATATTCGGCCACCTGAAATAACTGGTCCACCAGCAGCTGAATTTCGCGGTTCAAGTCACGGATCTGCTGGATTAGTCCCAGCATATTGTTTTTGTCCGTACAGTCCATGATCTCTTGATTAAGTTCATCGACTTGATAAATTCGTTCAATGATTAAATCGACCTGGTCAGAGCCGGTAAAAGCATAAGAGGCTTTATGGATAAACCATAAACCAAACTCCGACTTGGACAGCATCGGATGATTCAATTTTTCATGCTCAGAAAAGACCTTGAACATGAGCTCATTTTCCCAGTCCAGCAATGAGCTACGCTGTTTATCTTTTTGTACGGCTACATCCTGCATCGCTGAAAAAACACGATAACTGTGTTTAATTTCCTGATTCATGGCTGTTTTGGCTTCATAAGATCGGCACATGACTTCTGTGGCAAATCCCATGATTTGGACAATATAACTGCAGGTGGTCAACATACTGTGGTGAGGATTCTCATCCAGCAGTTCAAACATTTTACGCTCAATTTCACGCACACCGCGCATGATCAGCCAGGATGGAATTCCGACACGCGCATGCACATGCCCCACCATCGCCTGTTTCTGCACGGCATCGGCATAGCGTTTATTAATCCCCACACTAAAGCTTTCAAGTAGCCAGGCATTTAAAGTGTCACGCAAGCGCTGTTGAATCAAGTCATCGGAAAAGAATTCTGCAGATTCCTTTTCAAGGAGCATGTTTTTATAGAATTCTTCCACCAGAATCAGGGAATGATCTTGAATAAAGTGAAAGGCATGCAATAAGTCATCAGATGAATAATTTTGACAGATCTGTTCCCACTGCTCGGCCAGTCTTGCCATGCATTCATTATTCATACTGTCTGTTCCCCAAAACCTTGCAATTTTCACTCACATTATGTGACAAATATAACAAATATCAGGTATTTTTCCTAAAATATCGACCAGCTTATTTGCACCCAACCAAGCCAATCTTTTTATACACGGGAAAACCGAACAGTAGCCTCATGGATACACAGCACTTTATCAATAGTTTTAACTAAATCTTAAAAATACCGGATCAAACCAAGACTCCATTGATCCCAGTCTTTGGACTGTTGTTGCTGATATTCCCAAGACAGCCGAAGTGCATGTTGTGGATTGAATGCATATTGGAGTTCAGTATTCAGTTTCAGCTGCCAGCGATGCGAATCTTCCCAATACGGCAGCTCTACCTGTACCAGACTGTTGATCTGATCACTCCAGATATTCTGGCATCCCACAGTGGGGCCTGCACCTACGCGCCAGCCTTGATCAAGTGCCTTGCCTGCCTGTAGCTGAGTTTGCATTTGTGCATAACATAGATGTTCACGGCTGGCATTTGCCCAGCTATAACCGCCCTGAGTTTTTAAGCTGGCGACGCCATGCTGTTCATCTTCACTAAACTGGCCATGCGTATCCAGTGCCTCCTGTTTCCAGCCCAGATTGAAACCCCAAGATAATGGGGTATTAAACGGATTGACCGGGTTATAGGAATTGACGGCAAATAGATTCAGATGTTCCAGCTTGAGTTCACTGTCACGATATTGCAAAGCCCCATCCAGAAACAGTAATTGTGTGCCGGTTCGAAAACCACCTTGCGGGTCGATGAGATCATGATAGGCCTGCCGATGTCCAAGCTGGACAAAGGATTCACCCTGAACCTGTCCGGCCTGAAGATTGATATTGCGTGCATGATGGCTTTGTACTGGGTCTATTTTTGGACGTTCAGGCACTTTACGCTGTTTCTCGATATCCAGCTGGCTTCTTAAGCCCAGTAACTTGCGGAAACGTGGCTGGGAAAATGATTCATCGACTTTCTGCCGGAGGAAATCCAGATATAAATGATCATAGGCCATTTCCAGAATTTTGGCCTGATCCTTTACCGGATAAGGCTGCAAGATTGAAGGCATTACACCTGTTTCTGCATAAGCCAGCTGATGCGCAGTTTTTGCCAGCGCTTTGCCATGCTGTCTGGACTGTGCCAGCAATTGAGTTTCAAGCGCCGGACGATAAACTTTCTGTTTGATCAAGCCCTGCTGTTCTACTACTTTTAGTGTTTCAATCGGAATCGCAGTCGAATTAAACTGTTTCTGTAGATTCAGCTCGGGACGTACCAGATCAAATAGCCCGAGTAAACGATATGCACAATTATCATTGATAAAATAATAAGGGAAACTTACATTTTGCATTTCCCAGAGATGCTGTACCAGAAACCTGGTTTCTTGCGGGCTTAAGTTTAATTGATATTCCCATAAGTCCCGGCTTTCAAAGTCACCATACTCTTTGACCTTGCGGTAATACGGCATCAGGGAATATTCACCCGGATATTGTCCGGTCAGCCCTTTCCAGGCAAAGGACCAGTTGTCATTGCCATCGACCGTTGCGGCATAGTTGACTGCATAAGAAATCAGATTGAGTTGTTGCTGGTCTTTAGGGTCCAGCCGCAATAAGGTATGCCCGAACATGGAGCTGGGATTACCCATAAAATCCGTGGCATAAATCAGCGTCGCCTGATAGGGCTTGACCTCGCCAATCCATTTATCCAAATCAGGGCAACTGACCGCAGGCAATTGTTGCTCGGAAATATTCAATTGCTGCATTAACCAGCTGCTGCGTGCCGGAAACTTGCAGCGAACAGACTGATTCGGCTCTGCGCTCATAAATAAAGCCTGAATGTTATGCTGCATTTCCTTTTTTAGATCAGTTCTTCCCTGCTCTGCCAGGAAATAGCCCGAATAGTTAACCTCGCTATGACCTTGGGGGTTGGCATACATGAGACGTTGCCAGGTGGTGCTCTGATCCAGACGCTGGATTTCGGCCTGAGCTAGATAATGCTGGATGTCTGGATTAATCTCGCTAGAAAAACTTAAAGGGCTGAATGTCAGGCCCAACATGAAGAACGCATATTTCATTCAGTTAACTTATTCTCATCAATTTCTTTTAGTCATAAGAAAACCCTGCCAGAACAGCAGGGTTTTTGAGGTGCGGATCAGATGTAGGATTTCAATACTTCATCTTTGGCCATCACAGTTTGTAAGGTGCTTAAAACTTGTAATGTATTCTGGTTTTCTTCGGAATAAATTTCAGAGAAATTCTGCTTGGAAACACTAAAGAAACGAGCTTTATCTTCAGATTTAATATTCAGAAGTTCAGCCAGAACATTCAGGCTTTCACCCTCACCAACTGCCATATCACGCGCCAGTGCTTCAGCGTTTTCATTGGTAAAGGTCACCACTTGAGCGGTTACGGTACCGCCCTGGCTACAACCCAAAGTACCAAAAGTGATCCCAAGCCACTGATTCGTGAACAGAACGTTGGTCGTACCTGCAAAGAGTTTAGGAATAATACCAGACTGACCCGCCCACACCTGACTTCCGATACCACAACCGACATCTCGGTCAGCCATCGCCATGCTTGAACCTGTCGCCAATACCGCCGCCAGCATAATTTTTTTCAACATAGTTATTCTCCAATTATTCTCATGCAATCTTTGTTATTACTCTAATAATGTAATTTAAATTACATACTCAGCAGAGTAGCGACAAGTCAAGTTTGGCGCAATTGAAAAAATGTATGCTTTACATAAACATAACCTGATTGATTTTACTGTTCTTTGAGCGCCCAATCGCCTTGTGAATTACGCTGTCCCAAAATTTTCAGCACCAACACCAGACTCAGCAATAACAACAAATACCAGGAGCCCAGTTTGCCCCATCCCACCATATGCCATTGCTCAATCTGGCTTGGATAGAGCCAGATTTGGTAAAAGGTACTGATATTCTCGGCAATCCAGATAATAAACGCCAGAATCAGCAGTACGGGTAACATCGGCAACTGAAAAGCATGCTGATTCAACTGAAAGCGGATTTTAGTTTTCCAGAACATCAGTACGCTCCAGACAAATAGAATCAAACGATAGTCGGGAATAAAAAACTTGCTCATAAAGTTGATATAAGACAAGACTGCCAAAGCCAGCATATGGCTGAAACGCGGCAATTTTTCAAATGAAACCTGATATAGACGTAAAGAACGTGCAAAAAAGCTGCCGACTGCCGAATACATAAAGCCAGCAAATAAAGGTACGGTCAGGATTTTAAATACTGCGGGTTGTGGGTAATGCCAGGAAGCAATTGCCGGATGGGTCAGGAAGATTTCCATCACCATGGCCATGAGATGAAATAGCGCAATCACTTTGGCTTCAGCCCAGGATTCTAGTTTTGTATAAAGTAATACCACCTGAATCAACAAGGCAAAAAACAGCAGATAGTCATACCGGTAAAAACCGAAAAAGAGATCGCTGCCCATAGAAGCAGTCAGCGCAAAAGCCAGCAGGAGTAAAATCCCAAATAAGGCAGCCGAAGCTGCCTTATAAGTAAATTCAAATCCTGATTTAAATAGATCGATCAAGGTTTACATCCTAAAGATATTTGGCACTATACTCATGTACGGTATCAATAAATGCTTTTGGATTCGCCGGATCCACCCATTGGGTAATACCATGACCCAGATTGGCTACGTATCCAGTTTTCTCGCCATTGGCATAGGCATCATCCAGCATGGCTTTGGTTGCTTTAATGATAGTGTCTGATGAACCATATAACGTTGCAGGATCCAGATTACCCTGCAGTGCTGCACGACCAGCAACCGTTTGACGAGCAACATTTAGTGGCGTCGTCCAGTCCAGACCAAACGCATCTGCACCTGTCGCAATCATCGGTTCCAGCCATTGACCGCCACCTTTGGTAAACAGAATTACCGGAATCTTGCGACCGTCTTTCTCACGTTGCATACCAGCGACAATCTTCTGCATATAATTCAGCGAGAACTCGATATATTCACGATGTGCTAATGCCCCACCCCAACTATCAAAGATCTGTACCGCTTGTGCACCCGCATCAATCTGCGCATTCAAATATTCAGTCACTTCATCAGCCAGACGATCCAGTAAAGCATGCAAAACTTCAGGCTGCGCGTACATCATCTGTTTGGTAAAACGGAAATCTTTGCTTGAACCGCCTTCGACCATATACGTTGCCAGAGTCCATGGACTGCCCGAGAAACCAATCAGAGGAACCTGACCGCCCAAGGCTGAACGAATGGTCGAAACAGCATTCATCACATAATCCAGATCCGACTTGGCATTAAATGCAGGCAGATTGGCGACATCCTGTTCGGTACGGATAGTCTTGTGAAATTTTGGACCTTCACCGGCTTCAAAATACAGCCCCAGTCCCAAAGCATCCGGAACCGTCAAGATATCTGAGAATAAAATCGCGGCATCAAGATCATAACGGCGCAAAGGCTGCAAAGTCACTTCACAGGCCAGTTCAGTATTCTTGCAAAGCGAAAGGAAATCTCCTGCCTTGGCACGCGTTTCGCGGTACTCAGGCAAATAACGGCCAGCCTGACGCATCATCCATACTGGCGTAGCATCTACAGGCTCACGCAACAATGCACGCAGAAAACGATCATTTTTTAAGGTCGTCATTCACATTCCCATCTTTCTTTGACATTGCCAACATCATAGCAAAAAGGCCGCAGTTTTAATAACTTCTGGCAACTTTAAAAACCGATCGGATTGAACGGCGACCTAGTGATTTACACAAAACAACTACTGCATCTCCACATTTTTTCTGTAATACTTATAGTGTTTTTTCACATAGTTAAAGAAATAATTCTTAAGGTTGAGTTACATGTTCGTTCGCACAATGCTCGCTGTGAGTCTAGGTTGCATTTTCGCAGGTCAAGTTTTTGCCGCGTCTACTGCTGAACAACCATTAAAACCCCAAGTGGTGACTGATGTTGCAGTGCAAGATCCGATTGATCCATTAGCAACTGAAGCTTCAGCGGCCCAAGCAGCACCTGCAGAAGCGCAAATTACCGCACAAGAACAACAAGACTTAAAACAGGCATCTGAAGCACTGAATGAGCTACAGGATACCGAAGATCAGACTGCTTCTATTGGCGCAGCACCAAATACCAAAGCACCGACTAACTCTGCGGCAACCAAAGCTTCGTGGACCTTAGACGGCTTAAACAATGCCCAATGGTATGAAAATATCGGTGCAGGTCAATTCCCAGTTTACGCACGTGCGCATGTCATGCTGAATAATGCCCATGCATCACCGGGTGCGATTGATGGAACCAGCGGTAAAAACACACTTAAAGCGATTGCTTCTTTCCAGCAAATGAATGGCATCAAGCCAAACGGTGTTTTGACTCAGGAAACCTGGGATAAACTAGTTGCACGTCAGGGTTCTAAGCCAACCTTTATTGAATACACCATTACTGAAAAAGATCTGGCAGGCCCATTTGCCAAATCTATTCCTTCAGATTATGCGTTACAAGCGAAAATGAAAGGCCTGTACTACACACGTGTCAGTGAAATGTTGAGTGAAAAATTCCATATGGATGAGAATTTTTTAAAGAAACTCAATCCAAATGCTAACTTTAATAAAGTGGGTGAAAAATTACTGGTCAGTAATGTACGTAATGACTTGCCTGAAGGTATTCACTTGATTGTTGCACATAAAGGTGCGAAACAACTGTACTTATTTAACAGTAAAAATCAAATGATCGGGTCATTCCCTGCCACCATTGGTAGTGCGGATACACCATCTCCGACCGGAACCTATAAAGTAACAGGTGTTGCACCAAACCCTTGGTACAGTTACTCACCGTCTAACTTTGTTCAGGGCAATAACAAGAAACCGTTGTCTTTACCACCGGGTCCTAACGGCCCTGTCGGGAATGTCTGGATTGGTTTAAGCAAGAAATCATTTGGTATTCACGGGACACCAAACCCGTCTACCATTTCGAAAACAGCGTCGCATGGTTGTATTCGTTTGACTAACTGGGATGCCAATGATCTTGGCCGTAAAGTCAAATCTGGCGTAACGGTTCGTTTCTTGGAATGATGATCGGCCTAACGATTTAAATAAAATAGCCTGCTTTTAAGCGGGCTTTTTTATTCCTGATGTTTACTTTCAGCTATGTCGTTGCAAAAATGCAATGATCTGTCGCCTATTTGAGATTTTTTCAGTGTTAAAACGACAGTATGATGATCTCAAGTTAAAAATAATGTCGAGATGAAATCATGAATGCTTTTCTACATCCTAGCGAAAATCGTGGTCATGTAAAAATGGGCTGGCTGGAGTCTAAACACAGCTTCTCATTTGGTAACTGGTATAACCCAAAGTATATGGGTGTCAGTGCTTTACGCGTTATTAATGATGATCTGATCGATGGTCATCAGGGTTTTGGAACACATCCACATGACAATATGGAAATCCTGACCTGTGTGCTAAAAGGAACCATTACTCATCAGGACAGCATGGGCAATCATGGCGGAATCGCTGCGGGTGAATGGCAACTGATGAGTGCAGGAACAGGTGTGCGACACAGTGAAATGAACCAGGGCGATGAACAGGTTCATTTACTGCAAATCTGGATTATTCCAAATGAACGTGATGCCAAGCCGAACTATCAGCAAATCCGTCTTGATCCGCATGAGCAACCGAACCAGTGGCATTTGATTTGTGGGCCGAATGACAATGCACCAATGCATATTCGTCAGAATGCCGAAGTCAAAACTGCGGTGATTCAGCAAGGCCAAAGTCTGGAAGTGAAAGCGACCCAACATATTAATTATATACATGTTGTTTCTGGCACTGTTCAGATCGCAGAACATACAGTTGAAGCTGGCGGCGCAATTGCTTTTCTGGATGACACAAAAATTAAAGCAAGCGAAGATGCGCAAGTGATCTGGTTTGATTTGCCGGAAGTATCAAACTAAGCTTTTAAAGCTCTCAGCTCTAATGGCTATTGATTCAAGTGATTAATAGCCATTTTTTATACATATAACAATGAATAAGAAATAATAGTTCGCAGAATCATAATAAGGTTTCTTAGCTAAGAAAATTATGCCTACGACCTATACAAATTCAACCAATTCTCATCATATTTTTACCTAAGCAATGCATTATTTAGGTGAATATAGACTGATCCATTTTCATGGAATCCAGTACTGTATAGATTTGATCATTCACGACTGGTTTTGATATTGTCTTTTGCAGGCATACAGTGAATTGACCTTTTCATGTAGGTTAAATAAGTAGAAGAGCATATCCGTATGAACCAAATTTTAGAGATTCAAAGCAGCCAGCAGCAAGCTTTGCTTTATTTATTAGCCTTTTTAAAACAACAAGATTATCAGTTCACGACCATTACTCCACTTTCCCACCAGCGAATTCTGAATCGGAAAAAGAATGAAATTTATAAGCGAAGAACCCTTCAGGATATCTTTGGCTGGAATCTAAACTTTAAAAAAACTGATCTTGATTCTGCCCTTTTTGCATTATTGCAAGAACATCAGCTTCTACAGGTTCAGGAAGATCAATACTTGAGTCAGGTTCGGGTTTCTTCACTTGATAATGAAATCTTTATTCATTCTGCTTTTCCCACCACTCAGCAGGATGCGGTATTTTTTGGTCCGGATACTTATCGCTTTGTCTATCATCTCAAGCAATATATAGCTGCTCAGCCTCGCCCTTTTAAACGGGCCGTAGAAATATGCTGTGGTACTTCAGCAGCCGCGATCAGTATAGCCAGACAATTTCCAGATGTTAATGAAATTAGGGTTGCAGACCTGAATCCCAAAGCCTTGCTCTATAGCCAAATCAATATCAGTTTTGCCGACTTAAACCATATTCATCCGGTCCAGAGTAATTTATTTTCCAATCTTGAAGGCCAGTTTGATCTGATTTTTGCTAATCCGCCGTATTTGATTGATCCTGAACAACGTCAATATCGTCATGGTGGTCATGCGCTGGATGGCTGTGAATTATCATTCAGGATTATAAAAGAAGGTTTACAGCGGCTGAATTCTGGTGGAGGTTTATTCCTATATACCGGTGTGACCGTGACTGAACATGGCAATCTATTTTTGCAGCATCTGCAAGATTTGATGAAACAGCATCAAAATATAACTTGGTCTTATCAGGAAATTGACCCGGATATTTTTGGTGAAGAACTGGAACAGCCTGCTTACCAACATGTGGAAAGAATTGCTTTGGCTCTGATCAAAATTGAAGTAGGCAATTAAAGAATATCTATTTATCAATTATGGAATTTTAAAATTTTGACTTTGTTCGCTATCAGCTTATTTTAAATCGTTTTATTAAAATCATAAGCAATAAAAAAACCCCAATCTTTCGACTGGGGTTTTTAAAATTTGGCGGAAGCGGTGAGATTCGAACTCACGGAGGACTCACACCCTCGTCGGTTTTCAAGTTATTGGGACTTACACTTTACTAGGCTTTATTAACATTTAGTAAGCCATACATTCCT
>SPVA01000023.1 GCA_013530545.1 Acinetobacter lwoffii | reverse complement strand
ATAAAATCAGGCATTTAGTTGAAAATATGTTTTGTAGATTAAAGCAATTTAGAGGAATAGCTACTCGATATGACAAGCTCAAAAGAAATTATCAAAGTTCTGTTGCTTTAGCCTGTATACATTTTTATGGCTACCTTTATAGGGTTAATTATGAACAGTAAATGTCAACAGACCCTATATATTGAAAAAATGATTATAAAATAAAAAGGAAAAATGATGACTTCATCTGAACCACAATTAGAAAAAGTACAGAATGACGTGATTCAAAATATTCAACAGGCAGAACAGCTTAAGCAACAAGAATAGCAACAACAGCAGGCAAGCTCAGCAGATCGGACAGCGGGGATCGATGTGGTCAGTTTGGCATCTGATGCCATCAGTCTTGCTTCGGATGTTATTGAAACAGTAGGCGATGCCTTAAGTGATATTGATTTAAGTTTTTAGTCAGCCCTCTCGGCCTCCTTGCTTGTGCTTCGTTTTAAAATTCTGCTTTTAAACTGAATCAGGGAGGAGAGTTCCTCTTTATAAAAGAGGAATTTAGTGAGATTGAGAAAGTGATAAAGTAATTAAATCGCTGCCAGTACACTCACCATGACTGGTGCTAACAGTGACAAAATAAAACCACTGACCATGGCATGTGGAATAAAATCATGCCCACAGGCCTGTTTAACCATCGGTAGAGTCACATCCATCGCAGTTGCACCCGCTGCGGAAATGGCGGATCTTGGGTATCTCCAGCCCATACAATACATGAGTAAGATGGCAAAAATTTCTCTAAACAGGTCATTCATTAGCGCAATGCTGCCGAGTTCTGCATTTCGAAGTTCTGTCACGACAACGCCTGACATTGAGTAAAATCCATAGCCTTGTGACAGCATGATCAAATCTTTTAGACTGATGTCTGTATTCCAGAATGAATAAAGCATGACTGCAAATAATGAACCAAAAATACAACCAATCGGAACTAAGAGAATTTTAAAATTTAACCAGGAACGATCTAAAGGTGAATAAGCCAGATCCAGGCCAATCATGAACATAAATACCAGCAACAAATGCCAGGTGCTGATTTGCACGGATAGATCAAACAGACTCAAGCCCGCATGTAAGCAATATCCACCTGCGAGAGCCAAAAAGGCATAGCTCATATTCAGCAAGGATTTAAGTACCAGGTCGACGGAGACTCGGCCTGAACTCGGAAGATAACCTGCCCATTTAAATAGTAGATAACAAAATGCAAAAGCACCTAGGGAGGTCAGAAAGGCAATGCTGATCGACGTACTCAAAATCTGGAGAGGATGCTGCAATTCATCTACCAATTGTGAAAATTCAAAGGCAATTGCAATCAATAAAACATAGCTAAAATAGGGCAATAGCTTGAAACAGATTTTAATAATCGAAATCGGAATTCGTTTTGCCATGGCAAAACCGATTGCTAGACAAAATAGAAGCTGAAAGATAAGCCAAAGCGATTGCATAAGTTTAATGGATTGAAAAAATTACCTATAAATTATGCCACCGCTTGATGTCAGATGGTAAAAAGCTTTTAGGCGAGTTTATTCAATAATCGATAATCCGCGACATTTGGCTTTTTTGTTTTGAGCCAGTATTTCCAGGTATAAGTCGGCCATAAGGCAAAGTTCTTGCCGCCTTTCTGCTGATACCAGCTGACACAGCCAGATTGCCACACAGTCTTTTCAAACATATGTTGCACCTGCTGATTAAATGTATCTTGTGCCTGGTCTTTGACCATAATGGCATCGCTTTGGAATTGATCGACCAGTTGCATCAACTTTAAGATATATTCAACTTGCGCCTCAATCATAAAAATCACAGAATTGTGTGCCAATAGGGTATTTGGGCCCAATAACTGAAACAGGTTTGGAAAGTCTTTCACACAAATTCCATAATAACTTTCAGCGCCTTGTTTCCAGACTTCATTCAGTTCTACACCATCGAGCCCTGTACATTGAAAATTCTTCATATAGATGCGCGGATCGGTAATGAATCCGGTGCCATAAATCAGACAGTCAATCGGCCGCTCTGTTCCATCTTGTGTAATGATACTGTGTTCAGTCATTTCCTGAATCTTGTTAGTCACCAGTTCTACATTGGTACGGTTAAAAGTCGGGAAGTATTTATTCGAGACCAGAATGCGTTTACAGCCCATGATGTAGTCGGGGGTCAGTTTTTTGGCCAATTCAGGATTTTTTACCTCATATTTAATGAATAGTTCCGCCAGTTTTTGGGTGAATTTCATAATGCCAGGTTTGACAATCGGTACCACACGCGATTCATTTGACCAATACAGGCGGGCACGGTGTAGCTTTCTAAACCAGTCATATTTTTTAAAGAGCTTCTTTTCAAGATTCGGATAGGCACGTTCATCTCGGGGAATGATCCAGGCTGCAGTACGTTGCATGACATACAGATGTTTGCATTGCGGGGCAATTTCCGGAATATATTGAATGGCACTGCCACCTGTCCCGATTGAAGCAACATTTTTGTCAGTTACATCATAAGTGTGATCCCATTGCGCAGAATGAAAGACTTTACCCTGGAATTTCTCAATACCGGGAATATGTGGGATTTGGGGAATATGCAATGGCCCAGAAGCGAAGATAACGAACTGGGCTTCAAGGATACTTTGATCCTGAAGCTGTAATTGCCATAGACAGCGTTCTGCCTGGTAATGTGCTGCCAGAACTTCGGTATTTAAACGGCAAAAAGCACGCAGGTTATAATCGGTCGCCAGATCCTGAATATAAGAAAATATCTCGGGTGCTTCTGCATAACGCTTGGACCAATTGCTTTTCGGTGCAAATGACAAGGAATATAAATGTGATTGCACATCACAGGCTGCTCCAGGGTACTGATTGTCCCGCCAGGTTCCGCCAAAATCGCTACCTTTTTCAAGAATAATAAAATCATAAATACCATGCTGTTGTAAACGTATTGCCATGGCAATCCCTCCGAAACCAGCTCCAATAATGGCAACTTTAGTATGGGGATGGGAACGTGTAGCGGTGGCATAATCTAGCATCAGTACATTCCTTACTTATTTTAATGTTGGATATTTATCGTAATTCGCTCCATAAAGATTAGATAGAAAATTGATCTAAACGGCAATAGCCGACACATTATTTTTATAGTACAACTAGAATAATCACATTGTATTTGTATGGTTATGAAACGTTCTGTTCTCAGTCTGATGTATTTGATTCAAGGAATGCGCAAGGCTGGCATGGAGGTCGATCAGAAACTGCAAAACATTGGGCTGCGTGTAGATGCCTTTGATCCAAGCTCGGTGATCCATCCGAGTCTGGAACATGATGTGCTTAAGGTGGTGGGACAGGAAATCCAACCTGAACAGGGATTATTGATTGGCCAGCATTATGCTTTGGCAGGTTATGGTCCCTTACTCATGTTGCTGGTGACCAGTCCTACGGTACGTGATGCATTGAATCAGGTGATCCGTTTTCAGCAGTTGACGCATTTGACCGGTCAGTTGGCCTTGCAGCAAAGCGAGCATCATAGTGCGCTATGTTATCGAGCCAAGCAGCAGGATGATCATTTGAGAATGTTGCTGGCACAGGCAGAGATTTCCGGAACGTTTAAGTTTATCCGGGAAATCTACAAATTGATGGGCTTATCCAAACCTGATTTGCGGATCGAGTTGCCATTTGCCTATCCAGAAGATCTGAATACCTTAAAGGTCTACCATGATTATTATGGAACACAGGTACAGTTTGATGCATCTCGGGCAGCATTCTGGTTTGATGAAGCAGTGCTGGATATTAAAATTCCCTCTGCGGATGCGGTGACTTTTGCCGTCTATGAAGCCAAATGTCTGGCTGAACTGGAACGCTTGCAACAGGATGAGCAGACGCCGACTGTGGTGCAGCGCGTGCAGGATTATCTGGAGATCCAAAGCGGCCTGATGCCGAGCATGGCTGAAACGGCACAGGCGCTGAATATCCCGGAACGAACCTTACGGCATCAGTTACAGCAGTGTGATACCAGTTATAAGCAGATTCGCGAAGAAATTATTAAAGATAAGGCTTTGCGACTGATTGAATACAAACAGTATTCGATTGAAATGATTGCAGAATTATTAGGCTATTCCGAGCCAGCCGCTTTTAACCATGCCTTTAAACGCTGGTTTGGGCAAAGTCCTCGGCAATATATAAAATAGCCTAAGCTAGTTTATGCCAAAGTGTTATAGCGTGTTGATTAAACTCCGCTATAATTAAATTGATCCCAAATAGTACGAAATTCTATGTCCGATTTTAATTCACAGCACAGCACCGCTTTTAGTCCGATTTCTCCTGCAGAACGTTATGCACAAGCGATCTCTTCGGGACAGTTTATGCCTGATGAAGCACAGGCAATGGCAGTACATGAACTGAATCGTGTCTGGCTGGAATTGATTCAGCGTTTTAAGGCATCGAAAAAAGCATTTCGCCGCTTTCGCCGTCAGACATCTCCGAAAGGGGTGTACATGTGGGGTGGTGTGGGGCGTGGAAAAACTTGGTTAATGGATCAGTTTTACGATTCGATTCCGTTTCGCCGTAAAACCCGGATGCATTTTCACCATTTTATGCAGCATGTGCATCGTGAGTTAAACAAATTATCCGGACAGCGTAATCCGCTAGATATCGTGGCGGATCGGATTTATAAAGAAGCGGTCATCATCTGTTTTGATGAATTTTTTGTGTCTAACGTGACGGATGCAATGATCCTGAGCGATCTGTTCCAGAAGCTGTTTGAACGTGGTATCACCTTGGTCGCTACTTCGAATATCGCACCGGACGGTTTATATAAGAACGGCATTCACCGTGACCGTTTTATGCCTACCATCGAACTGGTCAAGAAAAACTGTGTGGTCTTAAATGTCGATGCCGGAGTCGATTACCGTCTACGGGTTTTGAAACAGGCACAACTGTTTAAATTCCCGTTAACACATGATCATAAAAACTGGATTGCTCAACGTTTTAGCGCTTTGACCCAGACTCAGACCTGTTCTGAAGAGCCGATTATTATCAACAACCGTGTTGTTGAAACCGTGTCACATACTGAAGATGTATTGTGGTGTGAATTTTCTGAACTGTGTTTAAAGCCACGCAGTCCGGCTGATTTTATTGAAATCGCCAATATTTATAATACGGTTTTGGTCAGCAATGTGCCGCACCTGACCGATTTCCTGAATGATGGAACACGCCGTTTTATTTATCTGGTGGATGAATTTTATGACCGCGGCGTCAAGTTGCTCTTAACCTCGGAAGATAATATCGTGGATATTTATCAAGGTGAGAAACTCGCCTTTGAAATTGAACGGACCCGTTCCCGTTTGCTGGAAATGCAGTCGGATGAATACCTGAATTCTGAACATCGCCAGATTGAGAAAATCGCCTCCGTGAACGGAGAGTAAGAATAAAAGCGCTGGTTATTTACTGGCGCTTTTTTTATAAAAATAGGTACTTAAATTATCGACAAGCCTGATCAAACATGGCTTAATCTTGATCTAAATATGATCGTGTATAATTAGAATGCATAATTTTTACTCGAAAATCTGAACTTAAGTCTAATTTCTACATTTCGAAAACTTTATACACTGTCATTAAGGTATTTAGCAGAATGATATCTATTTGCAACTGAGAAATATCAAATATGTTTATGAGGGTATTCATATTGGAAAAAATGCTCAGTATTTAGCAATGTGATAATACTATTCAGCTAGATTTTAATCGGTATACTAGAATCTCTTGTATAAAAAGTAGCAATATCAGGAAAGACAATGACTGCACGTATTCAAAAAGGCAAGTTAGCGATTGCTAAAGAACTTTACGATTTCATCGAAAATGAAGCACTACCAGGTTCTGGTTTAGACAGCGAAACATACTGGAAAAACTTTGAACAAGTCGTTGTTGATCTTAGCCCTAAAAATAAAGCACTTTTGGCTAAGCGTGATGACATTCAGGCGAAAATTGATGAATGGCACCGCAATAACACATTTGAATTACAAGCTTACAAAGCTTTCTTGACTGAAATTGGCTACTTGTTACCAGAAGTAGAAGATTTTCAAATCAGCACTGAAAATGTAGACGAAGAAATTGCAATACTGGCAGGTCCACAGTTGGTGGTACCAGTACGTAATGCACGTTACTGCTTGAACGCTGCAAACGCACGTTGGGGTTCTTTGTACGATGCACTTTATGGCTTCGATGTCATCTCTGAAGAAGATGGCGCGGAAAAAGGCAAAGGCTATAACCCGAAACGTGGTGAAAAAGTTGTCGCATTTGCAAAGAATTTCCTCGACGAAACTTTCCCATTGGCACAAGGTTCGCATGCAGATGCAACTCAATACGCAGTTGAAGCTAATGCACTGGTTGTTACCCTAAAAGACGGTTCAAAAACAACTGTGGCAGATGCAGCTAAATTCGTTGGCTACAATGGCGAAGCTTCAGCACCGACTGAAATCGTATTTAAAAATAATGGCCTGCACGCTATTGTGCAAATTGATGCCAGCAGCCCGATTGGCCAAACTGATGCCGCTGGTGTAAAAGATGTAGTTCTTGAAGCTGCGGTTACGACCATTCAGGACTTGGAAGACTCGATTGCAGCTGTTGATGCTGAAGAGAAAGTAGAAGGCTACCGTAACTGGTTAGGCCTGATGAAAGGTACTTTAGAAGAGTCTATTGAGAAAAACGGTAAAACTGTTACCCGTAAACTGAATGAAGACTGTACTTTCAAAAATGTAGAAGGTGGTGAAACTAAAGTTCACGGCCGTTCATTGATGTTGCTGCGTAATGTTGGTCATTTAATGACGAACCCTGCGATTCTGGTAGATGGCGCAGAAATCTATGAAGGCATCATGGATGCATTGGTTACGCCATTATTGTCTTTTGCAGACATCAAAGGTGAAAACACCATCAAGAACTCGCGTCAAGGTTCAATGTATATCGTTAAGCCGAAAATGCATGGTCCTGAAGAAGTGGCATTTGCCGTTGAATTGTTTGAACGTGCAGAACAGGCACTCGGCTTACCTGCAAAAACTTTAAAAATCGGGATTATGGATGAAGAACGCCGTACTTCTGTGAACTTGAAGAACTGTATTGCACAAGCCAAAGATCGTACTATCTTCATCAATACAGGTTTCATGGACCGTACTGGTGACGAAATCCATACCTTTATGGAAGCTGGTCCATTCGTTCGTAAAGGCGAAGTAAAAGGCCAAATCTGGTTCCCGGCTTATGAAAACCGTAACGTGATGATTGGTCTGCAAGCAGGTTTACGTGGTAAAGCACAGATTGGTAAAGGCATGTGGCCAAAGCCAGACATGCTGCTTGACATGTACAAAACCAAAACTGAACATCCTGAAGCGGGGGCGAGCTGTGCATGGGTTCCATCACCTACAGGTGCGGTGATTCACGCGATTCACTATCACCAGATTAATGTTGCAGACCGTCAGCAAGAGCTATTGTCGACTCAACCTTTATCTCTGGATGATTTGTTGACACCGCCATTGGCGAAAGACACCAACTGGTCTGAAGAAGAAAAAACCAAAGAACTCGAAAATAACTGTCAAGGTATCTTGGGTTATGTCGTTCGTTGGGTAGATTTGGGTGTAGGTTGTTCTAAAGTGCCAGACATCAATGATGTCGGTTTAATGGAAGATCGTGCGACTCTACGTATTTCTTCACAACACGTTGCGAACTGGTTGCGTCACGGTATCGTAAGTCGTGAGCAAGTAGAAGAAGTGATGCAACGTATGGCGAAAATTGTGGATGAGCAAAATGCCAATGATCCACTGTATACGCCAATGTCTGCTGACTTTGCCAACAATATTGCGTTCCAGGCAGCATCTGACCTGATTTTTAAAGGTGGTGAGCAGCCATCAGGTTATACCGAGCCGCTTCTGCACGCAGCGCGTTTAAAGTTAAAAGGTTATACAGGTGACTAATCCTGTCTAGCTTAAAAAAGCCTCTTCGGAGGCTTTTTTATTGTCTAATGGTAAGCCGTCGTTGTTTTGACTAGAAATTTTCCAGTTGAACTCTTAAAGTGGGGGCAAAGCATGTGAGGAAACAATAAAATGACAACGGTATATCAAAATTTAGACCAGCAGTTTATTCATGGTCAGTGGCAAGCTGGTACTTCAACCAGAATAATAAAAAATATTAATCCCTATACCCAGAGTGAAATTTTTAGTATGGCAGCTGCCAGTTCTGTCGATGTCGACAGTGCTTATACCGCAGCAGAGCAGGCTTTTCAGCAGGGTGTTTTGAATCCCACTGAAGTACGAAAAACAGTGCTGCAAAATGTGATGACAATTATTCAGCAGCGTCGGGACGAAATCATTGACTGGCTCATTATTGAATCAGGCAGTACGCGCATTAAAGCCAGCGTTGAGGTGGATGCTGCTCTGGGCATCATTCAGGAAAGTCTGGCTTTTCCAGACTGGATCCAAACAGAACAGCTGGAAAGTAAGGATCCGGCACGTAAAAGTATGGTTTTGCGCAAGCCCTTAGGTGTGATTGCTGTCATTAGTCCATGGAACTTTCCATTTCATTTATCCTTACGTTCAGTGGCAACTGCAATTGCCTGTGGTAATACCGTTGTGCTGAAGCCAGCCAGTGATACACCAGTGACTGGCGGCACCTTAATTGGTAAATTATTTGAAGAGGCAGGTTTGCCTGCAGGTGCACTGAATATTGTTGCCGGTGCTGGCAGTGAAATCGGGGATTATTTTGTTGAGCATTCAGTGCCGAAAATGATTTCATTTACCGGCTCCACCGAAGTGGGAAAAAGTGTTGGCAGTAAGGCTCTAGCCAGTTCGAGAATCAAACGTCTGGCACTTGAACTGGGTGGCAATGCACCTTTGGTCATTCTGGATGATGCCGATCTTGATCTTGCGGTTGAACTAACGCTGATGGGGCGTTTTATGCATCAGGGACAAATTTGCATGAGTACTAACCGGGTCATTGTCGATGCCTCTATCCATGATGCTTATGTAGATAAGCTCCTGGATCGGATCAAAATGATTCCGGTGGGTGATCCAAATCTGGAAGATACCGTGATCGGTCCGATCATTAATCAGAGTCAGGTTGAAAAGCATCAACAGATCATTCAAACAGGCAGCGAGCAGGGCGCACAACTGGTGTATGAAGGAGGAATTGAAGGGAATCTGGTCTATCCGCATATTTTTATTGATGTCGCGGAAGATTCCGATCTGGCGCAGCAAGAAAGCTTCGGTCCGATTTTACCTATCTTAAAAGCCCGGAATGAAGCACATGCTTTAAACCTGGCCAATGCGACCGAGTTTGGTTTATCCAGTGCAGTATGTGCCTCAAACATCGAGCGAGGCAGCGCGTTTGCCGCACAACTGGATATCGGTATGACACATATTAATGGCATTAGTGTGGCAGACCAGTCAAATGCGCCCTTTGGCGGCGAGAAAAATTCAGGATTGGGTCGTTTCAATGGTCGCTGGATTTTTGAAGAGTTTACCCGGACACATTGGTTGACGGTACCGAATTCATAACAGTCAACGCGCCTAAAACTATAGAAATACGACAGGCTTCGACTTGGCATCACGGTATAATGTTATGGTCGAATGATTTACATATATGAACCATGTGCGCCAATTTTAAGCCTTTAACCTTAGAGCAGTTGCATAATCTGGGATTGCCAGAAATTCCTTTTGAATATCCAGAGGAGGTCTATCCCAATTATGCTACACCGCTTTTATTTCATTCCGCTCAAGGACTGGAATGGCGTTCCGTGAATTTTGGACTCATTCCGAAATGGGCAGAAGACAAAACTATAGGCACCAAGACCTATAACGCCAGAAATGAAACCTTACTGCAAAAGCCCACTTTTGCTGAGGCCACTGCCAAATGTCATTTTGGCGTCATTCCGGTATCGGAATTTTATGAGTCCAAATATTTTGACAATAAACCGCAGCGTTGGGGTGTAAGACGTAAAGATGGTCAGGCGACTTTTATTGCAGCTGTGTATGAGATTGCTCGGGTACAAGGGGAAATTGTACGCTCTGCCAGTATGATTACCATGGATGCAATTGACCATCCCATGATGAAGGAGTTTCATGAGCCGGGTAATATCAAACGCTCGGTTATTGTGATTCCACAGCAGCGACTGCAAGAATGGCTAACGCTAAGGCATCCGGATATTCGTAGCTTTGTAGAGGGCTTTCCGGTAGAAGAGTTTGAATGTTCACATGTACCAAAAGAAAAAATCAAAAAAGTCAGTCCACAACTGAACTTTTTTGATTTTTAGAAAGCTCTGGCGAATTATTTATTATTGTAAAGTATGCGCCAATTCGCCAGCGTCTATTTAAAATAAAAAGTAGGTCTCTTAACGAGCTAAATTTTTGAAAATATGACGTAAACTTTCCATGGTTTTTTCAATTTGCAAAGGCGTCAGGCCTTCAAATGACTGTTCCAGTACCACATTTGTCAGATCATTGATCTTATGCGTCATTTGCATGCCTTTGTCGGTCAAAAATACTCGGGTAATCCGTGCGTCATCCTCACATGAATAGGTTTCAACCAGACCTTCGTCTTTTAAGCGGTAGACAATTTTAGTCGTGGTCGACATTTTAGAAACAACCATCTCTGACAAATCAGAAACACTGGCATGCGGTTTGGCTTTTAGTGCAAGAAGGATGCGGCGGCGGGAATTGTCAACACCATACTTTTTTAGTGCATGATCGACATTAACGACGTATTGAGCATGAACCTGAGTTACCCAATAATATGGAAAGTTTTCTAAATTAAATTCTTCCGTACACGGCAAAAATTTTGCATATTTCTTAGTCATGAAATGTTCCTTGTATTTATTTTTCTAGGGCCCTTTCATTTTATGAAAAAGTTTATGCATATTTCAACCTTTATTTTAAAAATGTTAAAGCGCTAACACTTTTAGTTTTGCTTAACATCCCAAGGAGTTGATCAGTTCTGCATGTGAGCCTTATCTGACGCGGAGATTGTTCTTTAAAATCGGATGAAAGGCGATAATATTTTGTATAAATTTAATTCGTCATTATGTATTTCGCGATTAGAAATGTTTTCCGAGACTTTTTATTGTTCTTAAGCAGCCTGTCTGAATAAATTTTAATACAAACAATTGTATTTTAATAAATTAATCGATTTAAGATATATAGGATGATGGAGTGGTTTTAGTCAATGTAGTAAATGATTATCTAAAGCTATATTTTTAAGTGATTGTTCTTTCAATAAAAAAATAGTTTATGCTCTAATCTTTAAGTGACCTTAAAAATAATAGCCTAATCGAACTAAATGCTGTTTATTTTTAATTCATTTAGAATAAATGATGTAGAAAAAATTAAAATTAATCAGTTTCAGCATCAACCAGTCGGTCGTAAAAGTCTCAGTAAAATCATGATCATGTAATTTTTTTGTAAATTAATACATTACAAAATACTCAGTTTATGCATAATGGAATAGTCTTAAGTTGCATAGGTTTTATTTTAATGGATCCCTCGCCGTGCGTTGATCTTCCATCTCTATTTCTAGCTTACTCGAACGGGGTAATTCTCTAATGGAATTTTTATTAGATCCCGGAATCTGGGTAGGTTTAATTACTCTTATTATTCTTGAAATTGTTTTAGGTATTGATAACCTAGTCTTCATTGCCATTCTGGCTGAAAAACTTCCTCCTGAACAACGCGATAAAGCGCGTGTTGTCGGTTTGTCACTCGCATTATTCATGCGTCTAGGCCTGTTATTTGCCATTGCCTGGTTGGTCACTTTGACACAACCATTGATTACTGTGTTTGACTGGACCTTCTCCGGTCGGGACCTGATCTTGTTATTTGGTGGCTTGTTCCTGGTGTATAAGGCCGTTACTGAGCTGCATGAAAAGATTGAAGGTAAACCTGAAGTCACAGTGTCTACCAATGTGGTATATGCAAGTTTCACTGCTGTTGTTGCACAGATTGTTGTTTTAGATGCTGTTTTCTCTTTAGATTCAGTGATTACCGCCATTGGTATGGTCGACAATATTTATGTCATGATGGCTGCCATGATTGTCGCAATGGGCGTGATGCTACTGGCATCGAAACCATTGACCAACTTTGTGAATCGCCATCCAACCGTGGTGATTCTGTGTTTAAGCTTCCTACTTTTGATTGGTATCAGCCTGATTGCAGAAGGTTTTGGTTTCCATATTCCAAAAGGCTATATCTATTCAGGTATTGGTGTTGCGATCATAATCGAAGCATTCAACCAGTTCGGTCAGCGTAATGCTGCTAAACATGAATCCAAGATTCCTTTGCGTCATCGTACGGCTGACTCGATCCTGAAGTTAATGGGTGGCAAGCTAGAGACGACCGACAGTCAAAATAATGAGGCACAAGAAACCTTTGCAGATGAAGAACGCTATATGATTGGTGGGGTGCTTACCCTTGCAGAGCGTTCAGTCGCTTCGATCATGACGCCGCGCGGTCAGATTTCATGGGTTGATCTGGAAGATAGCCCAGAACAGATCCGTGAAAAAATTCTGTCTGTTCCACACAGTCTGTTCCCGGTATGTCGCGGTAGCCTAGATAAGGTGATTAGCGTAGTACGTGCCAAAGAATTATTGGATGTACTGGAAGAGCCGGAAGAATTAAAAGCACTGATTAAACGTCATCGCCCAATTTATATCTTTGAAAAGATGAAAGTTATTGACGCGATTAATACCTTGCGTACTTCTAAAGGTTCTTTGGTCTTGGTGAGTGACGAGTTTGGTAATGTACAGGGTCTGATTTCACCGCTAGATGTATTTGAAGCAATTGCTGGTGAATTCCCGGATGCAGACGAACAGCTAGATCTAGTTAAAATCGATGATACGCACTGGATTGCATCGGGCATGTTAGATCTTTATCAGCTTGAGCTTGAGCTTGGCATAATTGATCTGATTGATGAAGATGCCGGTTATATCAGTGTTGCGGGTTTGATTCTGGATAAAACCAACAGTACGGTTGACGTGGGCACCGAGTTAAATTATCAAGGTGTACAGTTCAAAGTCACTGAAATTGAAAGCAATCGTATCAAGTCGGTCAGCATTCATTACGCAGGTTAAACAGGTGTTTTAAACACGTTATTTATTCAAATCTTAAAAGTCAGTTGCTTTAGTGGCAGCTGGCTTTTTTAATGCATATTTGTAAAGCTGACTTATTGAAATCAAAGTTAGCTCATTGTTTGAACTGATTTTTATTAGTCTATTCATACTATTAGTCATGTTCCCGATTGAGCTGAATATCCTAGTATTGCACTGAAATTTTAAAGCCGAAAAAGTCAAATCAGCAATCAAAAATAAGCATGATCAGGCTTTAAATATTGATTTATGTAACCTGTTAATCAAAACTTAAAAGTCATATTTAAATACTGACAAAAAATTGAACTACAATTCACATGAACTAGATTTGCATGATGCAAACAGATCTTAAGTAAAATGGAAACCGTTTGTGTGGAAATCACTAGATAAGTTGCATGAAGCCTACTCAGTTCAGAATAAAACTACTCAAAAATGATCTCCGAAAGAGCTAGACAAAACATTTCTAATGAGGTCAATAGAGCAAATGAGCAGGATCAATCTAAATAGGGGCGTTTATCTATTCAAGAGAATAAACACCCTGTGAAGCGACCAGTAAACTAAATGGATTCTGGCAGAATTTTAAAGTTGGCGTATTTTCGGATTGTTTCAGTATTGAGTTGGTGGATTTCATCCAGAAAGGCGACATTAAAACTGCCTAACTGTTGTGCGCGTTCAAATGCCAATTGACCGGCAATTGCAAAATGTACATGTGCCGTTAATGCAGCAAGGGCTGGAGACGTTACTGCACTATAGGCAGCGATCAGTGCACCGAGTGCACATCCCATCGCCGTGATTCGGGGCTGTAAAGCAGAACCGCCTGACACCTGTATCACAGGATAGTCTTTCGAAATAATGTAATCAGATTCACCGGAGATTGCGATACATTCACAATGATCCAGCAAACTTCGCGCCTGTAAATAAACATCCGCACTGTCTACTGTGCTGTCTACACCCTTGGACTCGATCTGCTTGCCAGCCAAAGCACCAATTTCAGAAGCATTGCCTCGTAAAATCGTAGGCTGGGAATGCATCAACTGATCTACGACGCCAGAACGCCAGCGCAGAACTGTTCCATAACCGACCGGATCAAGCACCCACGGTTTTTGCAATTGATGTGCAGTTTTCGCAGCAATCTGCATCGCCTGAACCTGCTCGGTAGTTGGTGTACCCAGATTCAGACTGATTGCTGCTGCAATCTTGGCAAAACTTTCAGCTTCAAAAGGATTGTCGATCATGGCCGGAGAAGCATGTGCAGCCAGTACAATATTGGCGACATAGTTGCTGGCCACCGTATTGGTCATGATATGCACCAGGGGTTGCTGTTGCTGAAGTTTCAACCAGGCTTCACAGATCTGGTCCAGAAGTGTTTGCTGTAATGCTTGCATCGAAGTAGTCATCGTGGTCATTTAGAATAGGAGAAAGATTCGTTGTATTCGGTCAGCGGGTAAAATAATGGTCTTGATGCTTGCAGCTACGACAGAACAGGCTGACATAGTCACTGGCATCATAATCCACCGACAGTTCCTGTGAGCCGCAGTGCATACAACGTTTCTGGGAATAAAATTTCAGGCGGGGTTCGATCTTGTGCCACGAACGCCATACTGGCTGAAAGAAGATATTTTCATCATAGCCCAAAAACCGATAAAACAGGATTTCGCTCATCTTGCTGAATGCCAGTTGCGGTGGACGCGGCAGGGTAGAGGTTTCCCATTTTTCTGTAACTGAACGTTCGCGGTACTGCTGCAAGGTTTTTTTCAGCAGATTGGTATTAATAAAGTTTTCATTGCGAGGCTTGAGGGCTTTTTGTTTGTACAGATATTCCAGTCCTGTTTGTACCAGATAATAAATCTGTCCCACAGCCAATACATCCAAAAGACGATAGCAAAAAGTCTGAAAGCTCTGATTTCCGGCGATCTGCACATTCCAGCTACGGCAATAGAATTGGGCAAACTGAATAATTTCTTCATACAGCAGGCAATAGAGTGCATCTTTGACTTCATCTGCACTTTTAAAGGGCACACCTTGGCTCAGGTTTTGATAAAACCAATTGCGCAGCTGCTGGGTAATGCTGAACAGGGTCGGTTCAGAATAGCCATCCAGTCGCACATTTATATAATAATGCTGATTTTCCTGCTGGAGATCTTTGGGAATCAGAACCTGATCCCTGATTAGGATTTTTACCAGACCATGTTGGAACAGATAATTGGGACTGATGGAATAATATCGAATTTGATGCCAGTCAATATATTCACGGTGCTGACTATATTCCTGCACCTGTTCATCCAGAATCGCAAGTAAAAACAGTTTATTGATAAAACTGAGCTGATTCAGCTCAAGAACCGGCCGATCCTGTTTTTTATGATATTGACGGTTTTCCTGTAAACGGACTTCCTTGAGCATTCGTTTACGCTGCGCCAGACAGTGTTCACAATAACAATTGTGCTTTTGATCGGAATAAAGCTGATGCTGGCAATGACTGCATTCATGATAGCTCAGTTCCTGATCATATTGCTCTGCCTCAATCCAATACATCGATGCCTTACACAGCGGGCAGTGGGTACTTTCATCAAGCTGTTTTTGCAGAACACTGAATACCATGGTCGCGGGCAACTCTAGAATGGACGGGCATTTGATTATACACGGCTGATGAGATGCAAACGTAGGGGAGGAGCGCAATTTTTCTAAATCAAAAACAGCCACACAAACAGGAGAAGAGCTACCGAAGTAGCTCTGATTTTAAAAACATGAAATAACGCTTTTTAAACCGGGCAGGGTAATGTGTCGTCCTCCTCGCCGCGGTGTTTGGCATGAATTAAGGCCTGAACCTTTTTAGAGGGCACTTTTTTGGCACCGAGTGCATCGTAGGTGTTGAGAATGGCAGTCACTTCATGGGCCTGAAGCGGAATGCCTTCACAGCTCATCAACAGGGCAATCACTTTATGGTCAATATTGGCCTGATCCAGGGTCTGCAAAGTTTTGATATTTTCGATCCGTACAACATGCTGTTTTAAATACATGGCTCACCTCATCATCGTTATCATTATTCTTTCATTGGAAGTGTGGAAAAACACAGTTTAACTGTAGCAAGAAGTGTGCTCATTTATTAATCAGAATTTATTCGGTACTCAGCAAATAAAATTATATATTTTTAAATCAGTGATTTATGAAAATGTAAGAAATTATGATCCTGACTATTTTTATGGCACAGATATTTCTTATGTAGAGTCGAGTGCTGCTCAATTAGGCAGAATGCATTGAAAGTGGTGCATGAAATGCCCATATTAGATCTAACAATACAAATGCAAAGACAGCGTTTAAAACTTGGCGTATGATTTTGACATGAACAATGTCGAACACGATAAAAGATTAGGACAGGACATGAATATTGCGGCAAACCCGGTGATCGAAGCGGATCAAACCATTTATTTAAAAGACTATCAAAAACCTTCCTTTGTTGTTGATTCCATCGACCTGAATATTCAAGTCTACAGTGACCACAGTCTGGTCAGCAGCAAGCTGGAAATGCAGCGTCAGACTACTGGAGATCTAGTTCTGCTTGGCCGCGATCTAGAGCTGCAATCGATTAAGTTAAATGGTCAAACCCTGAATGCCAGTGACTACCACTTGGATGCTGAACAGCTGGTCATTGCCAATGCACCTGATCAAGTGTTGCTTGAAATTGTGGTTAAAATCCACCCTGAAAGTAATACGATGCTGGAAGGTTTATATCAGGCCAGTTCAGATCTGTTTGTGACCCAAAATGAACCAGAAGGGTTCCGTAAAATTACTTTTTATCCAGATCGTCCTGATGTGTTGTCGGTCTTTACGACGCGTGTCGAAGCAGATAAGAAATATCCGGTTTTGCTTGCAAATGGTAACCTGCTGGAAACAGGTGAAGTCGATGCCAATCGTCACTATGCCATGTGGCAGGATCCGACCAAGAAACCGAGCTATTTGTTCGCCTGTGTCATTGGTGATTTGGCAGTGATGAAAGATTCTTATGTCACATCGGAAGGCCGCAATGTAGCTCTGGAAATCTATGCAGAAGAAAAAGATATTCCAAAATGCAAAATCGCCATGGAAGCGCTCAAACATTCCATGCGCTGGGATGAGGAGCATTATGGTCTGCCTTATGATCTGGATAACTACATGATCGTGGCGACCAGTGCATTCAACATGGGTGCCATGGAAAATAAAGGTCTGAATATCTTCAATACTTCATGCGTGCTAGCCGATGAAGAGTACACCACTGATGCCGCCATCATGCGAGTACAGTCAGTCATTGCACATGAATATTTCCATAACTGGACTGGTAACCGGATTACCTGTCGTGACTGGTTCCAGTTATGTTTGAAAGAAGGCTTGACTGTATTCCGTGACCAGTCTTTCTCGGAAGATTTACAGTCGGCTGCGGTACAACGTATTGATGATGTAGCAGTTCTGAAAGCACATCAGTTCCCGGAAGATTCAGGGCCGCTGTCGCATCCACCGCGTCCGGATCATTTTGTAGAAATTAACAACTTCTATACTGCCACTGTTTATGAAAAAGGTGCGGAAATTAACCGCATGATGGCGACCTTGCTTGGCAAGGAAAAATTCCGCCAAGGTACAGATGAATATTTCCGCCGTCATGATGGTCAGGCGGTAACGGTTGAGGATTGGGTGGCTGCACTAACAGCAGGTTCAGGTGTGGATCTTTCAAATTTCCTGACCTGGTATAACCAGCCGGGTACGCCTAAACTTCAAGCAAAAGCTGAATATGATGTAGAGACCCAAATCTATCGCCTCAGCTTTAAGCAAAGCCTGAAACCGCATGCCAAATACCCGAATCTGAAAGCAGTTCCAATTCCAGTGGCTTTGGCATTGTTTGATGCTGAAAGCGGTGAGCAGCTAACGCTGAACTCTGAGGCACTCTTTGAAAATGGCGTCAAAGATGGCGTGTATCTGTTTGATCAGGATGAAGCCACGATCGAATTTAGCGGTGTGACAGCAAAACCGGTGGTGTCCTTGCTGCGTAATTTCTCTGCACCGGTGAATCTGGACTTTGACTATTCAGAAAAAGAACTGGCTTTCCTGTTGCAATACGAGACCAATGGTTTTAACCAGTGGCAAGCAACTCAGACCTTACTCGAGCGTATCTTGCTGGATGACCAGCCTGCAGAAATTTATATCGAGGCTATGCTCAATACCTTGCCGGATGTGATTGAGAAAGATCCGCTGTTGGCATCACGTCTGTTTGATGTACCATCTGAAGGTTACTTGGGCAGCCGTATTGATCAGGATTATAATCCAGCCATGATTCAGGAAAAGCGTGAGGCTTTGCTACATACTCTGGCCCGTGCCTTTGGAGAAACAGCTAAAGAAACTTATCTGAGTCTGGATCCTGATCTGCAATCTGAATTCTCGCAAGCAATGGGCGTGCGCGCCTTAAGAAACATCATGCTGACGATGATTGCTCGTCAGGGAGATGCATTTGCCTTTGATTTAGCCCATGAGCAATATCACACAGGCAATATGTCTGAACGTTTGAGTGCGCTGAAAGTCTTGGTCTGGAATGATGCACCACAAGCAGAAGAAGCTTTGGCAGATTTCTATAGCCGCTTTGAAGATGAAGCCTTGTCTTTAGACCAATGGTTTATGGTTCAGGCAGCACATCCAAAAGCAACGGATGCAACGATTGCGTATCTGACCCAGCATCCGGATTATGATCTGGCTGTGCCTAACCGTATCCGTGCAGTGAGCGGGGGGCTGAATGCTAATCCGGTCAATACCTGGAGCTTTGGCGTGCAGCATTTTATTGGACTGGCAAAATATCTGGACGAGAAAAATCCGATTGTAGGCTCACGTTTGCTACAGGTATTGTCACGCTGGTATACCTTGGCAGAACCGCAACGCAGTGAAGTGAAAGCACAGCTTGAAACCTTAAAGCCACTGGTTAAATCTAAAAACGTGTCTGAGACACTCAATAGTATGCTCAGCGTATAACATCAATATTCATAAAAAACCGGATCGACCTGATCCGGTTTTTTATTTCCTGTTTATTTCAAACGCTGTCTTTAAATACAGTTGAATTTCCCTAAAGGCCGAGTTAAGTATCAAAGGGTGTTACAGTATGATTATATGGAAAAGAGTATTCGTTTATTAAGCTGTAAGCTAGGTAAAGGGATCTACAGATTCGCTTACTAGAGGTTGTCCAAGATATGTTAGTGAAAATTGAAGATGGTTTTTATTTAAATAGCCAGCATATTATTGCCGTACATGTCAGCAAGAATCCTGAAAATGGCTTACTTGAAATCTCCATTCAATATACGCCGCATTCCATTCAGCAGGTCGGAGAATACAAAAAAGTATTTCAAAGCCAGCTTGATGCTGAAATATTCTTAAGTGAGTTAAATCAAAAACTTCGCTAAAAGCCTGCATCATACAGGCTTTGATCAAGCATCTTATTGTCTGACGATGAGGACTGGAATAGAGGAAAGTGCCAGAACATTCTGAGCGACACTGCCCAGCATGAGTTTTTGCAGACCCTTACGACCATGTGAACCCATAATGATCATATCGGTCGGGGATTCATTTGCAGCCTGCATAATGCCTTCTGACGGCGCCATGCCATGCAGGATTTTTGTCGTCACCTGGATGCCATCACGAACAAAGTTCAGTTTCAGTTCATTTAAACGATCCAGTGCATTTTGTTCTGCATGCATAAAGTAGTCTGTGACTGCTGGAGCAACTTTGTAAAAATCTACGCCCTTAAAGGGATCCACCGCAATCACACTGAGTAAAGTGACATGGCTATGAAATACTTTGGCCAGTTCCAGGGCATGATCTGCGGCAGCATAGGAAATCGAGGACTCATCGAGTGCTACGAGAAGATGATCATAGTTATTCATGGTGCTTCCTCATATTTATTCTTGCAATAAAGGGGAGTGTGGTTTGAGCGAGTAAATCTCCACAGCATGTTTTGTTGGATTTTCAAATGTAAAGTAGCAAATACTGCGCATCTTGAAGATGCGCAGCGTCAGGATTATTTTTTCACGATCAGTACGGGAATTTCACTTGCACCCAATACATCTTGTGCAAAGCTGCCCAGAATCATTTTCTGGAAACCTTTACGGCCATGAGAACCCATAACAATCAGGTCTGCTTTTACTTCACCCGCGGTTTCAGCAATATGCTCTGCATTGACTAAACCTGTGACGATACGGGATTGCGCTTCAATACCTTCACCGGCTGCGATGGCTGTGGCTTCTTTCAGGGCCTTTTTGGCATTGGCATGTGCCTCGATAAAATATTCCTTCATGATGGAGGAGCTGTAGTAGAAATCCGCCTCGGTAAAAGGATCTTCTGCGATCAGGCTGATCAGGGAAAGCTGACTACCGAATGCCTTGGCAATTTTGGCAGCATGTCGTACTGCAGAAAAGGAAATTTCTGAACCGTCCACTGGGACTAAAATATGTTGATAAGCCATGGCTTTTCTCCGCAGGTTGTCTGATTTTTAGGCTTGGTTTATTGATAGCACAGTGCTGTGGCGGGTGCAATTGCAAAAAAGCGGTAAAATTGAAAAAACTCATTAAATTACAAATATTTTTCATGTAAAAGTAATGAAAAAAACAGAGTAAAAAACTCGGAATTGCAGTTTTAATGATCAAAAATAAGAGGATGAATAGTCCTCGTTTGCAGCAGGATGGTTTAAACTGCCATAGCCTGTTTTTAGATCATGTATAGGGGACTGTCTTGAGGTTTTTTGCCATTCATCTTTTGCTCATAAGTTCAGTTATTCTATCTGGCTGTCAGACCGCACAGAACAGTAAAGTTATTGCCGGTGCTTTTAACCTGACCACAGGCTTGCAGCAAAAAGTGATGGATCGTTATGCGCCTGGTGGGGTTATCGTACAGCAAAATATTACCTATGCGCCGCAGCAGAAATTATCTCTGGATCTGTATCAGCCGCAGAATATTGCCAGTATTGGCCCGCGACCGACTATTGTCTGGATTCATGGCGGCGGCTGGATTTCAGGTTCTAAAGAACATGCACGGGGTTATTTCAAGCTGCTGGCGGCACAGGGCTATAATGTAGTATCTGTGCAATATCAGTTTGCGCCACAAGCGGCCTATCCAAGCCAGTTACATCAGATCAATCAGGCACTTGCATTTCTCGATAACTATGCGGAAAACTACCATATTGATGCCCAGAACTTATATCTGGCCGGAGATTCTGCCGGGGCGAATATGGCCAGCCATTACGCCGCTCTTTTGACCAACCCTGTATTTGCCAACCAATCCGGTATTCAGCCTCATCTGCAACCTACACAGCTTAAAGGTTTAATCTTGCATTGTGGAATTTATGACTTGGAAGCATTTGCCAGCACAGCACCTGAAGAAATGAAAATTATTGAATGGGGTGTCTTTAACCTGATTCAGGCTTATACCGGCGATCGTAAATATGATGCCGAGTTTTTAAAGCAGATTTCTCCGATTCAGTATATTACGCCGTCTTATCCGCCAGTGTTCATCAGTGGCGGGAACAAGGATTTTCTGACCGATACTCAGTCGCTACCATTTGTAAAAGCTTTGAAGGAACAGCAGGTTCCTGTGACTGAAATATTTTATCCAGAGTCTAAGGCCTGGCTCATTCATGAATATCAGTTTTTTATGGGAAAAAAGGAAAGTCAGCAAACCTTTGTCAAAACCCTGGATTTTTTACATCAGCTTTCCCCTTGAAGAGAAAACGGTGCAAAATGAATCTCTCAAGATTGATCATGTCAGATCGTCCCGACAGCAATCATTAAAATGAATCCTGTCTCATGGGCATATTTGTTGTTGGCGTTGGCTATTATTGCCGAAGTGACTGGATCAACATTTCTGGTGAAGTCAGAAGGCTTTACCCGATTATGGCCATCTCTGGCAGTAGTCATTTTATTCTGTATAGCATTTTATTTATTGTCTCAGGTGATTAAAGTCATTCCTTTAGGCATTGCCTATGCGATCTGGGCGGGAGTAGGCATTGTTCTTACGGCAATCGTAGGCTATGTAATCTTTAAGCAGGCGCTGGATTTGCCCGCTTTTATCGGGATTGCACTGATCATTTCCGGTGTGGTGGTGATTAACCTGTTTTCCCAGACTGCAGGGCATTAAAAAGGCAGACAAGGTAGCTGCCTCATTTCTACAATAAGCTTATGCCACTTGCGGTTTAAGCTTAAACATTAAATAAACTATCAGACCAAGTAGCAGTCCCCAAAAAGCGGAGCCAATACCAAAAAACTGGATATTAGAGGCGCTAAACAGGAATGTCATCAGTGCTGCTTCACGGTCATGACTGTCCTGAAAAGCCAGCGCGATATTGTGGCCAATGGTGCCAAACAGGGCAATGCCTGCCAATACTGTAATCAGAATCCCCGGAAAAGCCATTAGTACACTGGTCAAGGTCGCAGCAAAAAAACCCATCAGGATATAAAACAGGCCGCAGCTCATACCGGCAATATAACGTTTGGCCGGATCAGGATGCGCTTGGACATCCAGGCTGACCGCCGCACTGATTGCGGCAAGATTGACACTAAAACAGCCAAATGGTGCCAACATCGTCTGTGTAATACCCGTCCAGCCTAGAATAGAATTTACTTTCGGGGGATAACCATAACTTTTGATGACGGCCAAGCCAGGCAGGTATTGCGATGCCAGATTAATCACCATTAACGGTAAGGCTAATCCTAAAACAGCCTGCAAACTAAATTCAGGTGTAATCCATACCGGCTGGGCAATACTCCAGTTCAGCTGTGGAATAGTAAAATTAATAAAGAACGGACAAAGGGCAATAGCCATTAACACGGTAATCACGATGCTATACCGCGTACTCAGTTTTTTGGAAACCAGATAAATCGCCAGTACACAAAGCACAAATTCCCATGACTGTTGCAAACTACCAAACACAGAGATACCAAATTTCAGCAAGACACCTGCCAGCATGGCACTGGTCAAACTTTGTGGAATAAACTGGAAAATTCGCTCGAAAATTCCAAAAAATCCTAGACAAGCGATCAGAATGCCAGAAATCAGAAAAGCGCCAATTGCTTCCCCCAGACTATAGTGACCGGCAGAAGCAATGACCAGCGCCAGACCGGCAGTCGACCAGGCGGTTGAAATCGGATAGCGATATTTCCAGGAAAGCAGAAACCCGGAAACTCCAATGCCGATACCCAGTGCCCACAACCAGGAACTGATCTGTGCCTGATTGGCACCCAGGCTTTGCGCAGCTTCAATAACCAGTACGGCAGAAACACTGATACCAATCATGCAGGTAATAAAACCGGCCATGATGGCGGGAAAGGAGAGATCTTGTAAAAGTTTTGGCATCATCCATGACACTATTTTTAAATGCGTTTAAATCATACGCTTTTCACGTATCAACACAATGTTTTTAACAATTTTATCCAGAGGTCTGCTGGCTTGAAGCCGGTCATTGCTAGAAAGTTGAAGTCGCCAGTTTAAGGCCAAAACCGCAAAACAGGATCCCAACCGCCGCGACACAGCTGGCAGTCACTTTATAGTTCTGATTGAAATATGAGGCCAGTTTTACACCAGAAAAAATCAGGATCGACAGATAGGTCATACTGATCAATTGCAAGATTACAGCCAGAAGCGTGAATGTCAGGGCTGGATAAGGATAGGCAGGATCGACAAACTGCACAAAAAAAGACAGATAAAACAGAATCGCTTTGGGATTTAAAATACTGATTGTGAGCGCTGTACGAAAGGGCTGAACAGATTCTACCGTATCTGGAGTCGTCTTTTTAATCTGGACGCGTTGTGATGACTTTTCCGGAAAGAAAGTCTGGTAGGCCGCAATGATTAGCTTGATACCCAAGTAACTGAGATAGATCGCTCCAATAACTTTCAGTGCAATAAACAGTACCGGAAAGGCATGCAGTAAAGAAGCTGCTCCCAATGCTGTACATATAATCAGGATCAGATCGCCCGTATAAACCCCCAAGGCACCCATATATCCCGTCTTAATCCCAAAGCGCGAAGCAATCGACATGACATACAGGGAATTCGGCCCGGGCAGTAGCACAATCAACGTGGTTCCAATGATAAAGGTCGTTAGATCTGTGATACCAAACACGAAAAACTCGCATGAACAAAAAAGCCGATGCGGCATTATAGCAACATCGGCTTGGAGAAATTTGCTAAATTTTCTTTAAATCTCAGTGGTACTCAGGAAAGTTTCACGTAATAAAGCAGCCAGTTGCTCACGGGCTTTAATGAAACCGTCAATGCCGCCTTGCAATAATTCACTGGCCATCGGATCCTGTTTCAGTTGTGCTTCAAAATCGGCAGGGCTGATTGGGCTGAGTTCACCTTGAACTTTAATATCTTTGGCTGAGAGTTGGGCCTGCACTTCACGCTGATCATTTTCCAGTTCGGCCAGCAGGTTTGGTGCTACCGTGAGCAGGTCACAGCCGCTCAAGCCTAGAACCTGATCAATACTGCGGAAGCTGGCACCCATGATTTCAGTCTGAATACCATGCGCTTTATAAAATTCATAAATACGCTTAACCGAAAGTACACCCGGATCTTTTTCAATCGGGTAAGACTCAACGCCTTCAGCTTTTTTGTACCAGTCCAGAATACGGCCGACAAAAGGCGAGATTAATGTTACTTTGGCATCAGCACAGGCATGGGCCTGATGCTGACCAAACAATAAAGTCAGATTGGTATGAATGCCTTGTTCTTCCAGTGCTTTCGCTGCCTGAATGCCTTCCCAGGTAGACGCGATCTTGATCAGAATGCGGTCTGAGTCAATTCCATATTGCGCATAAAGTGCCAGTAACTCTTTGGCTTTGGCAATGGTAGCTTCAGTATTAAAGGACAGCGAAGCATCGACTTCCGTTGAAACACGACCTTCAATCAGTTTTAAGATTTCTACACCAAATTTGACCGTTAAAATATCAATAGTCCGTTCAATCAGAGCGTCATCTGCATAGCCTTCTTGCTGGGCTTGCTGAAAAGCAGCTTCAATCAAGGCCTGATTTTCAGGTTGTTTTGCTGCTGCAGTAATCAGCGATGGATTGGTGGTTGCATCAAGCGGACGAAATTTTTCAATGGCACTCAAATCACTGCTGTCTGCCACAATGGTCGTCAAGTTTTTTAATTGGTTTAATGCAGTTAATGTCATTACGATCTAGTTCTATGGTTATTGCTTATGCTTTCTTATATATCATAAATGGCCGGTTTACCAAGTAGACTGTCGTTGAATTTCTGTGATTAATGCCCGGTTTTACGTTGTTTGCGCAAGTGATTAATCAAAAAATGAGCAGCTGTGCCTAATCGGGTTTCTCTGCTCCAGACCAGATCAACAAAATATTCAAACTTTGGGGTGAAATCGAGCAGGTTGAGAACCTGTAACTGATCTTGCAAATGTGGCTGCTCATTCAGCATTTCGAGTGGCAGAACCCCCCAGCCCAGTCCTTGCTGAATCATGCTGCAAGCCGAGTGGTGGTTGTCGGTGCGCCAGTAATTTCGTGAAAAGAGTAGTTCCGGCTTGATGGTGCGATCCCGACTGGCCACCACAATCTGCCTGTTTTGCAAAATCTGTTCATAACTGACTTGATCGAACTGACTTAGGGGATGCTGTTTGGCGACTATAGCCACCAGTACCTCACGTTTCAATTCCACAAACTGTTCCCGTGTTTCCAGTTGTTCGCGTTCAAACATCAAGGCCAGCTGCGCTGAACCTTCAAACAGCATACGATGTGCATCTTCCTGAGGTGCACTGAATACATTGACTTGCAGTGCAGGAAATTCCTGTTCCAGTAACACGATATAATCGGTCCAGCGCGTATGCAGCAATTCTGAAACCACCACAATATTCAGTTCAGATTCCAGGCCTGAACTTAGGGCTTGAGCATGCTGTTTCCACTGATTCATTTCGACCAGAAGTTGCTGGGTTTTTTCATACAATACCTGCGCCTGTGCGGTCGGTTTCGGTTCACGACCTATACGCTGAAACAGTTCTAGATTCAGGTCAATTTCCAGATTGGCAATGGCCATACTGACTGCGGAAGGTACTTTACCTAGTTGACGGGCAGCCGCAGAGAAAGAACCGGTTTCCATCACAGTTTTAAACATCAGTAGCTGTTCTTGATTAACATTCATAATTTTATCTTTCATTTTTATTGATAGATTCTAACTCGAATAGTCAGATTTAAAGAAATAAAATTCTTGCATCATGTAATGAATTGAGCTGATTTGATATGTTAATTTCTAAAAGAAGATTGATTCATGCTGCCTTATATGAAGGCATTCTGCTGGTCGTGATCGCTGTCCTGCTAAGTACATTGATGCATATGCCGCTTGAGGTCACCGGTGCACTCGGGATTGCCATGGCTCTGACTTCAGTACTCTGGAATATGCTGTTTAATCATTATTTTGAAAAATTTGAAGCGAAACATCGTTTAAAAAGAACCATTAAAGTGCGAATTGCTCATGCAATTGGCTTTGAAGGCGGTTTGATGCTGGCGACCATTCCGATGGTGGCTTATGCCTTACACATGAGTCTGGCTCAGGCCTTTTTGCTGGACTTAGCTCTAACCCTTTGTATTCTCGTATATACCTTTATTTTTCAGTGGATTTATGATCATCTAGAAGCCAGACTGGGGCTACAGCCGGATTATCGGAAAATCTCATCATAAAATACGCCATAAAAAATACCACACAGTTCAGACTCCCTTTTCAGAATGCGAAAGGTGAAATATTCAGCGATGAGGACTTGATCAAGTCCTCATTTTTTATGCTCGAACCCAACTGAAAATTAAGCTATAAGACTTTGATTTTTTATTTTAATTTTTAAATTTATTGGGGAATTCAATGCTATTTAGACGAGCGATCTTGTCAGTGTCCATCGTGTTGCTGATGTGGGGTTGTGGGGGTGGAGGAGGTGAGAGCAGTACGCCACAGCAGACGCTGCCGGATCCAGTGACACCCCCCGGTTCGGGTGAGCAACTGAGCAAAATTGCGGAATTTAAGGTTCTGGATGTGGGTTCAGAATTAACAGCAGGGAATTTCGGTCTGGCCAGCTGGAATCCCACCGTCATGGTGGTAAATGGCGATGTCCTTTATATTGCCAATAGTCAGGCCGAATCGAATATTTTACGTTATGACTTAAAACAAAAACGTGCACTCAGTGCGATTGATCCTATGAAAATTTCGGGTCTGGCCAAAAAATGGGACAGTCTGAATGATCTGGAAATTCAAGCCGGGCGTTTGTATGTGGCCAATTATGGCTCGAACCGAATTGATATTCTAGATATTAGTAGTGAACAGCCGAGCTTCATTATGGCACTCGGTACAGGTGTGTGGTGGGGCGATGCGCTTAATTATTCGCTGGTACATAGCAATGCAGTGACTGCTGACGACCGTTATGTGTATGTACCTGATATTGAAGGCCGGATCAATGTCTGGCGTCAAAGTGATGTGACTGCGCAAAACCATTTAAAGGCCCGCAAATTTGCACGGCTCAGCTTGCCGGGCTGTGCACGCAACTGTAATGCACGTATGGAGGTTATGGGCGACTATCTGTACACCAGTCTGCCCGATGGTATGACTTATGTCCATGATATCAATCAGATTCAGGAAAATGGAAATAATATTACGCCTATTTTAACAGAAACCAATTTGTCGGCAGTCATGCATCGCCATAACGATGGCTTAGTTTATGTTTCACGGAATGATGGCACTGTAGAAAGTTACCGGGAAAAATCCTTTAATCTAGACTCTATCTTACCCAATAAAAGTGAGGATACCTTCCGAGACTATATTTTAAAAGGGCAAAACCAGAGCAGCCGAATAGCTAAAGCCAGCGATCTTTATATTTATGGTCAGAATCTGCTGCATATGGCCAATCAGAAAATTCATATTCTACCAATGCTGACCCTGCAACAGAATAAATCCACCCAGCTAAACCAAGCTATGATTTTAACCGAATCTAAAGCGCGCGAAAGAAGCCGTGTCTTGCAGGATGGTGAATCATGGGAAACCTTGACCAATAGCAGCCAGCGTTATGTCTATATGGACAAGATTTTATCGGCAACCCTAAATGGCAATCGCCTGCATTTGAAAAGCTACAGTGCTGTCCCTGTACGTGATTTGCAGATTCGTGCCAAGATTAAAAACTCAGAAGACTGGGTGATTCTGGCGAAGCTGGATCAGTTGACGCCATTTTCGAATGCCAGCTTTGATCTCAAGTTGACCGATCAATCCCGTTTCCCGTTGCTCGATGGCACAGGCTCGATCCAGCTAGCAGGTCTGAGTCAGACCACGCAAAATCCAAGCAATATTTTTGATCTGAAAATTAGCTCTGAGACTGATGAGCACGTCAAAAAGCTGAACCAGATTAAAGCCAAATGGAAAATTTATTTCGGTACCTATGATGAACCGAACAAATGGTGTCGTATTACGCCGGTCTATGCCCGTGAATGGGTCATGATGATGACTAATCTGGCCTATATGCTCAGTACTCCAGAATTTGAAACCTTATGGTTTAACCATAAAGCGGTCATGGGACACGATTTTTTTGGCAATGCTGGTCAGGTAGAAGGGCCGAATGGTTTCTTTCAGCCAGAAGATTATGTCCGGATCTATCGGGAAATTCTTAACCGCAATGAAGTTAACCTAGGTATTACTAATATGGGTGGTGGTTTAGGAGGTGGAGCAGTCTTGGGAGTGGATACCTGGTTGTTCTATGGCCATTACAGATTATCTGGTTATCGAATTATTGCACATGAATTTGGTCATCATTGGGGCGGACATAACAGTGCATGGGCCATGTCGAATTATGGCTTTGAAGCTATGGTCGATTGGTTAAACTTCTATTTCCAGCGCCGTCCAGGCTCAATTCCTTATATGGATCCAAATGTAAATGCTTTTCATTTGACGCCGGACAACGCACTTTGTCAGGGTGTGAACCAGAATATGGTGAAAGGCGTGGCATCGACTGCACCATGGAATAAAGTAGATGAGTATTTTAAAAATAACCCGATGCCAAATCAATAAGTCATAAAAAAGCCCCTCATTTGAGGTAATGCCAGTCAGTTAAGAAATTGACTGGCATTTTCTTGGATATTTTTGTGCTTTAATTTTCACTACTCGCGGACATTGCCTTTGCCTTTTTTCAGGTAATACAAATATTTTAGATTG